>JAUJND010000088.1 GCA_030446505.1 Chroococcidiopsidaceae cyanobacterium YX2bin18
GCTTACTTCACAAGTATTCTGGGTAGTGTTGCAAAAAAACTTTCTCAAACGCTATCTATAGGGTTGTAAGTTACAATTCTGGCGCTACAGATAGTATTTCCCAGATTTTTTGCAACACTACCCTATTTTCTAGCTGACTTGCAACAATAGATTGACTCTTATTTCACCTTTTTCTCTCACTGCAAAACACTGCTGAATAGACCTGTGCTTACTGTGGTGAAACCATTTTGACTTTTGTTGACCTAAGTGCAGGGGCGCAGCAGTCCTATATTGAAGATTGTCAGGTTTGCTGTCAGCCTAATGTGTTATACCTGCAAATTGATCAAGAAACCTTAGATATTGAAATCAATAGTGAGCCTGAAAGCTAAATAAAATGTTTCATCTATGCTGAATTCCTAGTTGTCGCTACTGCTGATCACGGTTGTAATTTAACTAGAAGCAGGAGATTCTCGCTTGTACTGTTGATACTGCTTGGCTTCAACTTCCCAGTATTTGTCAACTGTCTTAAGAGCGATCGCAGCTTGCTTGTAATCTTCCCCGTGCTCTACCAGTAGTCGCTGCTTCACTTGTTTTCGCAGATTAGAAATAATCTTGCCGTTGATCTTCCGAGTCTGCGACCAATCCAAAATAGGCTCTGGGTAAGGGCTTTCACTTATGTAAGCCTCAGCTAGAATTTAAGTCGAGTTCTATCTTATGCGTGTTGATGCGTTCGGGTACTGGGTGTAGCGGTTGTCGCAGGTAGGTAAAGTTGTTTAACCCCAGGTGGTAATCGAGATTGTGTCGGTAGTAGAAGTCGTGGTGACAAACAAAACCTGACAACCGGACTTGCAAGTTTGCCCTTGATCCAGTTCCTATCAAAGTTTGCAACTTATAGCAAGCGAACGTCTGCCTAAAGCATAATTTAGCCGAGCCGCTAAATGCTGTACACGATAGGGTGTTAAATCTTAGGGAAATTGTATTCTATGGAACTGAATTATTGTTTGAGAGGAATTTCCGCGTTAGGACGTTGGATGGCTAGCACCTTGCTTTGTCTAGTAGCGATCGCCTTTGTGTCGCAGTGTGCGTTTTTCTCAGACACCAACGCCATGGCTGCTCCAGCGACATTAATTGCAACAAATGTTGGTGACCAGATTCAAGGGGCAGCAGATGAAGTTCGTGTACGCTCCAAGAACCTGATCCGAGATACACAGAAGTTCTAAGTAGATAAGAATACACAGCGTTTTTCAGATAAATAGACTACATATAAGCGAACCAGCTAAACGCATCCTCTTCAGTGATAGCCACAGCTTGCGTTATTGCTTGGGGCAACGCCTCATAGGTTAAGAGCAGTTTGAGAGCCTAAAATAAGTCGTAGTAGGGATATTCTCTCCCTATATTGTGCAAACCCCTTTTTGACTCAGCAGCTAGAGTCCTAATTTTTCCAATACCGGACGAGTTGAGATAATATGCCGATTTAAGCCTAGTTGTTTTGGGTCAACGCCTAGTGCCAAAGCAATAAGTTGAGACAAATGCAGCACTGGCAAACCTAGGTTGTGACCAATGACTTTTTCTACTTCCGGTTGACGGGAATCAAGATTAAGGTGACACAACGGGCAAGGAGTAACTATACAATCTGCACCAGATGCTAGGGCATCCTGAATATGCATCCCCGCCATCTTGAAAGATTGTGTAGTTGCATAGCTAGCAAGGGGCCAACCGCAGCATTGAGTCCGACCTCTATAATAAATTGGCGTTGCTCCCACCGCCCGAAACATACTCTCCATCGCTTGCGGATTGTAAGGATCATCAGGTATGGACTCTTGGGCGCGTAACAAATAGCAACCATAAAACGCCGCACACTTTAGTCCACTTAGCGCTCGTGTAACTCGTTGCTGAATTGACTCTAAACCGTAATCAGCAACTAGGGCATACAAAAGATGTTTAACTTCGGTACTGCCACGATAAGGCAAACAGCCCTCTTTTTCCAGTAAGCTATTAACCTGCTTAACATAAGTGGCATCTTTTTTCTGGTACTCCTTCAGCCGATCATCAACATGACCGATAACTCCCTGACAGGTACTACAATGAGTCAGCAATGGTAAATTTAATTCTTCCGCTAGGGCAATATTCCGAGCATTAACAGTATCTTCCAGCAATTGGGAATCTTCTTTAAAAGTGCCGGAGCCGCAACAAGCAGCTGTTTTCAGTTCAACGAGTTCAATTCCTAAAGCTTGAGCTAGCGCCTGAGTAGATTGGTAAAGCTCCCTACAAGCTCCTTGAGCAACACAGCCCGGAAAGTAAGCATATTTCAGTGTTTCGGATGACATAAACTAGTGACGAGGAGCTAGGAATGAGGGTAAGATAACTCTAAAATAGCCATTATGTCATCGTCCAAACTGAATTAAGACCTGATGGTGTGGCTACTATTTCTTTTGCCCCTTGGTTAGTGCCACTTGAAAAATAGACCATTTAGATGTTTATGTGATCGCGCTTGACGATAAGATAAGTATGCTCAAAATCGTCTCACCCTGAGCAAGGGAATTTTAGCAACTGGTTAAGGACTGTTAAATTTATGAGTGAAACGGAAATTTTTGATAAAGTTAAAAAAATCGTCACAGAACAACTTAGTGTTGAAGCTGGTAACGTCACCCCACAAGCCAACTTTGCCAACGATCTAGGGGCTGATTCCTTGGATACTGTCGAACTGGTAATGGCTTTAGAAGAAGAATTTGATATTGAAATTCCCGATGAAGCAGCGGAACAGATTACAACGGTTCAACAAGCAGTAGACTATATCAGCAATAAAACTGCTGCATCTGCTTAGATTTTATTCAGGTGACGGGAGTGTTGGGCAAGTTAACGGATGTTGAAGCACAAAGAAAATTATTTTGATATCCCTTGATGATTCAGCATTCATTCTTGTACCCAATATCAATACCTTATATATTCTGCGTTATGGGCGATAAGCTCGGTAACTGAATCATGAATTTTGAACGTAAACGCGTTGTTGTAACAGGTGTCGGCGCACTTACACCAATTGGTAATACTCCAGCCCAATATTGGGAAGGGTTGTTGAGCGGACGTAATGGTATTGCCCCGATCACCTTATTTGATGCAACCCAGCATAAATGTCGCATTGCTGGCGAGGTAAAGGAATATGACCCTCAAGACTACCTAGATGCAAAAGATGCCAAGCGGATGGATCGATTTGCTCAATTTGCGGTTTCAGCAAGTTTACAGGCAATCAAAGACGCGCAGTTTGTCATCAATGAACTGAATGCAGAACAGGTAGGTGTGATCATCGGCACTGGAGTTGGTGGGATTAAAGTACTAGAAGACCAGCAAACCGTATATCTTAGCCGAGGTCCTGATCGCTGTAGCCCGTTTATGGTGCCAATGATGATCGCTAATATGGCAGCTGGCTTAACAGCGATTCATACGGGTGCCAAAGGACCAAACTCTTGCCCAGTAACTGCCTGTGCAGCGGGTTCTAACGCAGTAGGCGATGCTTTTCGGTTGATTCAGCGCGGATACGCTCAAGCAATGATTTGTGGTGGTGCGGAAGCAGCGGTAACACCCTTGTCAGTAGCGGGTTTTGCTGCGGCGCGAGCGCTTTCAACACGTAACGATGCCCCTGCTCAAGCCAGCAGACCATTTGACCGCGATCGCGATGGCTTTGTGATGGGTGAAGGTTCGGGAATTTTATTGCTAGAAGAACTAGGACACGCCCAGAGTCGTGGAGCGCGAATTTATGCGGAAATTGTGGGCTACGGTATTACTTGTGATGCCTACCACATGACATCACCAGTTCCGGGTGGAGAAGGAGCTATAAGAGCGATGCAACTGGCATTGAAGGATGCCGGGCTGAATCCAAATCAGGTGAGTTATATCAATGCTCATGGTACTAGTACAGGTCCAAACGATGTCACGGAAACTGCTGCAATTAAAAAAGCCTTGGGTGAGTGTGCCTACAAAGTAGCGATTAGCTCAACTAAGTCAATGACGGGTCATCTTTTGGGAGGTTCAGGTGGCATTGAAGCCGTTGCCACGGTAATGGCGATCGCTAATGACCAAATTCCACCTACAATCAATTTGGACAATCCCGATCCAGAGTGCGATCTAGATTATGTCCCACACAAAAGTCGCGCTCATCCAGTTGAGATTGCCTTATCAAACTCCTTTGGCTTTGGCGGTCATAATGTTACCTTAGCTTTTAGAAAGTACTTTTAAGAATCATGTATTAGATATAGGGAGGAATCTTTAATAAGCCAAATAGCTTGACCTTAAATATAGTTGCTTGCCGTCAATCCTAGTAATGGGATGATCGGTAATACGTGCTTAGGGCAATCTAGATCATTCAATCAGTTCAGTTAATCAGCCTGCTAACCCGTTATTAAGAACAAGAGACTATGGTTGTTGCAACCCAATCCCTCGAAGAACTTTGTATTAATTCGATCCGCTTTCTGGCAATTGATGCCGTAGAAAAGGCAAAGTCTGGTCACCCAGGACTACCTATGGGCGCGGCTCCAATGGCATTTGTCCTGTGGGATCGCTTTTTGCGGTTTAATCCCAAAAATCCCGCTTGGTTAAATCGCGATCGCTTCTTGCTATCTGCAGGGCATGGCAGTATGTTACAGTACGCCCTACTTTATCTCACGGGCTATGAGGATTTAACCCTCGAAGACCTGAAGCAATTCCGGCAATGGGAATCTAAAACCCCGGTCACCCAGAAAATTTTATGAATCCTGGGGTGGAGATTACTACCGGACCTTTAGGACAAGGCATTGCTAATGGTGTTGGGATTGCAATGGCTGAAGCTCACTTAGCAGCCAAATTTAATAAGCCTGATTTTCCGATTATCGACCCACCTACGTAATCACGGGTGATGGTTGCCATATGGAAGGTGTCACTAGCGAAGCCTGTTCCTTGGCTGACACTTGGGACTAGGCAAAATAATTGCTCTTTATGATGATAATCACATCTCGATTGAAGGTTCTACCGAGCTTGCTTTTACAGAAGATGTCGGTAAGCGCTTTGAAGCTTATGGCTGGCACGTCTTGGTTGTAGAAGACGGCAACACTAACATTGATGCGATTCATCAGGCAATTGAAACAGCCAAATCAGTAACCGACAAGCCTTCTTTAATTAAGGTGCGGACAACGATTGGTTATGGTTCACCAAATAAAGCTGATAGCTACGAAGCTCACGGGGTGCGCTCTTAGCGCGGCAGAAGTGCAGGCTACGCGAAAGTCTAGGCTTGAGAATTACGAACCGTTTGAACTGCCAGAAGATGCTTTCAAACATTGGCGCAAAGCGATTGAGCGCGGGGCAAAATCGAAACTGAGTGGAATCAACTTTTTGCTCGTTACAAAGAGCAATATCCGGAAGAAGCCGCGGAACTAGACCGGATGCATGAAGCTGAACTTCCTCAAGGCTGGGAGTCAGTTCTACCCACCTACACACCAGAAGACAAGGCAGAAGCTACGCGAGTTCAATCGGGTAGAACACTTAATGCTTTATCTGGCGTTCTTCCAGAACTGATTGGTGGTTCTGCTGATCTTGCTTCTTCCAACAATACCTTTGATTAAGGGTGCTGGGGACTACCAAAAGGACAATACCAAAACCGCAACCTCCGCTTTGGAGTGCGCGAACATGGTATGGGAGCGATTTAAAACGGTCTTGCTTTGGATGGATCAGGGCTAATTCCTTATTGTGCAACGTTCTTAGTTTTTACGGACTATATGCGGGCGGCGATTCGCCTTTCTGCTTTGTCAGAAGCAGGTGTAATCTACGTGATGACTCATGACTCAATCCAGTTAGGCGAAGATGGTCCAACCCACCAACCGATTGAACATTTAGCTTCTTTACGAGCAATTCCTGACTTATTAGTGCTGCGTCCTGCCGATGGTAATGAAACATCTGGGGCTTACAGCAGCGATCGCAGCCGCTAGAGGTAAGAAATTCGGCAACAAAACACGACCTTCAATTATCGCCTTATCCCGGCTAGCACAGCCTAATCTTGCCTAATACATCTATTGAAGGTGTCACTAAGGGCGCTTACATTCTCTAGATAGTAGGTATTTTCTAGTTTAATTTGGTGGGGATGGTAGCGGCTGCTCTGCGTCATTTTGTTTGGTGCAGGCAATTAAAAAAGTCCAGGTAGTTTCAGTCGATGGTATGATGGAATGTTTGAAGAACAAGTGCCTCGTATCAAGAATCTATATAGCTGTAACTAAGCGTGTTGCAGATAAACAGGTGCTATTTTAGCTGGGTACTGCATCTGAAGTAGTGGTGTAGTCAGCATCGATACGCTGGATCTTCCGCTCGGACAATTCATGGAGAAGTTTAGGCTTTACTGTAGATAATGTGGTAGCAAAACTAGCTTTATTAGGATTAACAGCAGGTTTTATGATGTATGCTAAATTTATCAAAGTCAAGTTGACTAGGAATTCTTTTAACTCATCCCGTTTTTAAGCGTAAGGATTTCGAGATTATTAGTCACTAATCATTAGCTGTATTTAGTAGAAAGTGCTGCATATTCAGCGACTTATTTAGCTGGTCAAGGTTACGCTCCATTATAAAACACTAGGATTGCCAGTGCTGCTGTATTGCTACCGACAACAGCCAGAAACTCAGTGGTTTGATTTAGCAATTTTTCTCATTCTGCCCTTTCAGCTTTGGTCAAGTTGGTCGCTCTTATTTGAAATAATCAATTACTACTGAGCCGATGGATTCTATGACCTCTAGTAGATAAATTTTCGTTCTTGTCTCTATAGCTGGTGCTGAGTTGAATTAGGACAAAGTTCCGGCGTGGGGGTGTTTTAATTTTGAAACGAGTTGATAACAGCGAAAGGTTTAGCGCGTTAACTTAAGTTTGACTAGTAATATATGGTAGGAGCTAACTTCTAGGAGACAAACTTAAAACTGTAAAGTGAATTCTGCTCTAGCACTGCGAATCACCCCGTGCAAATTCGCTGGAGAACTCCCTCCTTATTGTCTTCTGGATTTCTGTTAGCCTCACTATAATTTCAGGTGTGAGCTACCTTTGCCTCTAAAACAGGGAAAGTGTAAAGCCAATTTCTCAACTTCCAGCTTTGGGTATATCTTTTATCCATTTCCAATCGATCCGAGAATTTCCTCATCTACAGAGAAATCAATTTCAGCCTCGTATCTTTACCAGAAGTGAGGTAATCATTTTGGAAAGAGTCTTTTAGACCAGAAACTAGGTCATATTCTGGGTGCAATTCAGTTCAGTCATTGCTTTATTTATTGAAGCAAAAAAATGCTGCATCCGCAAAGGAAATGCTTTACGCTTACCAAAATCAAACTTATGTGGGTCATAGTGGACAATCTGCACCATCTCAGGTGATTTACCAGCAGCTTCAGCACAAGCACGAGCCAAACCATCAAAAGTGACGTAGCGATCACCTGACACATTGTAAATCTGCCCGATTGCGGCAGAGGAACCTAAAACATCAGACATCGCCTGAGCTAAATCTTTAACATGACCAAGTTGGGTAAGATGCAAGCCATTGCCAGGAATTGGAATCGGGCGATCGCGTACAATTCTGTCAAAAAACCAGCTTTCTAGCTCGTTATAGTTTTGCGGACCATAAATATAGGTAGGACGAATCGCGGTAAACGGCAGTCCTAACTGGCTTAAATAAGCTTCCGTTTCATGCTTACCGCGATGACGGCTTTTAGGATCAACTTTGTCGCCCTCCAGATGAGGCAATTGGTCAGAGTGGAGATACACTCCGGCTGAACTCATATAGACAAAGTGCTGCACCTGTTGAAACATCTCAGCTAACGGTTGTGTATCACTTAGTTCCCGACCATTGTTATCAAAAATCGCATCAAAGTGTTCTTCTGATAACTTTTCTTTGAGCTGAGTAGAGTCGGTGCGATCGCCCTTAATTTGTCGAACTGCAACTGGTACGGCTCGATTACCACGATTAAATAACACCACCTCATGTCCTTGTTTGACCAACAATTGAGTCAGATAGACACCAATAAATCGTGTACCACCCATAATTAAAATTCGCA
Source organism: Chroococcidiopsidaceae cyanobacterium YX2bin18 (assembly GCA_030446505.1). Taxonomy (GTDB): domain Bacteria; phylum Cyanobacteriota; class Cyanobacteriia; order Cyanobacteriales; family Chroococcidiopsidaceae; genus JAHHHE01. The sequence goes on from JAUJND010000088.1 coordinate 8,026, forward strand.
TAATTTCCGAATCTCCTTTTTTAGCCTCAAATTTGTTTTTATTAGTCTCAATACCAATTTGAGGTTATCAGGTTGTGTCGTTCTGGAACCAAGCTAAAGGAAAAACGTCTGCACTTCTGCACAAGAAAGTGTGTAATCAGTGATAAAACTCAAAAGGGCTGTCGAGATGTCCTAATTATGGTTTGATCAGCTGGAGATTTCACTTGTAACAAAACCCTTGACTGGCAAAAATAGGTACTCAACGGGGAATCTTGAGCAGTTAGGTTTTTAGTTTTAATACCTCTAATCCCAACTAAAGTGAGATGTGCCTTTGAAGTATGCGCTTGTCCATGAGTGGTTAACGCCTAAAGCGACTGGCGGTTCAGAGCTTGTAGTCCGAGAAATTCTCAATCACATTGATGCCAATCTCTATGCTCTCATCGACTTTGAATCAACCAATCCTGAGAGCTATCTTTTTAAACGTCAGATTGGCACGACGTTTCTGCAACACTTCCCCCAAGCCCGTAATGGCGTTCAAAAATATCTACCTTTGTTGCCCCTAGCGATTGAACAATTAGATTTGCGAGAATATGACGTTATTCTCTCCTCTTTCCATACCGTTGCCAAAGGAGTTCTTACTAGTCCTAGTCAGTTGCACATCTGCTACTGCCATACCCCGATGCGCTTTGCCTGGGATTTAACCTTTGACTACCTCCACAGCAGCAAACTAGGTAGTGGTCTGCCAGGAATCTTAACGCGGTATTTGCTCCATAGAATGCGCCAATGGGATGTGCTGGCTGCAAATCGGGTAGATTACTTTATTGCCAACTCGCAAAACACAGCGCGTCGCATCTGGCGTTGCTATCGCCGTCGAGCAACAGTGATTTACCCCCCGGTAAATATCCAGCGATTTCCCTTTGTCACCTCAAAACAAGATTTCTACGTTACCGTTTCTCGGTTAGTAAGTTATAAACAGGTATCATTAATTGTCCGCGCTTTTAATCAACTCAAAAAACCCTTAGTAATAATTGGTACGGGACCAGAACTGGCAAAAATTCGCAAATTAGCGCAACCGAATGTGCAGGTGCTAGGAGCGCAACCTGATGACGTGGTAGAAAAATATATGGCTCAGGCAAAAGCATTTGTTTATGCCGCTTACGAGGATTTTGGTATTGCCTTGGTCGAGGCTCAAGCCTGTGGTACTCCGGTGATTGCCTATGGCGCTGGTGGAGCTTTAGAGACGGTGCGGGACATTCGCCAACACCCGGATAACCCAACTGGTCTATTTTTTGGGGCGCAAACAACAGCAGCCTTGGTAGAAGCTGTAGAGAAGTTTGAAGCGGATTACAGGGTTTTTAATCCTGAGTGTGTCCGAGCTCACGCTGCTCAATTTGCCCCCAAGCTCTTTGCAGAGCGTTACCTGACCTTTCTAGATCTCTCATGGCAGGAATTTCACTCGCTGCACCGTTCTTAATTTGTGTTGGGTGTAAGAACCTTTGAAACTAATTTTGCTTGATTTGGTGCCTTCTAGCTTTAAAATCGGGACTATGTGTGGTGTGGATTGTTAAGGAGTACAATGACTGCCCATTCACTCGGCTCAGGCAAGACAAGGGCTTGCGGGAAACGTGGTCAAAAGCCACTTTCACACGGTAATAAGCGGAGCCAGGGGCGGGGAGATTCATTCTTCCCCAGCGGTACCGGAGCAGAAGATTCTGTCCGAACACACCGCGTGCCAACTGGCGTGACAGAATCCTCTGACCACATGAAGTCTGTCAAATATAGATCCAGATCCCTTTATCTGAACAGATTTGCTAAGCAGCTGTTCGAGGGAGGTTTGTCCCTTGAGCATCTAGACAGGAAGTTACCCAAGCGATTGTTTGAGGGAGGGAGATCCCTTCGTCTAGACAGAGAGTTAACAAAGCGACTGTTCGACGTTATATTTTCGCTATTGGTTCTGATCCTATTTTCTCCTGTATACCTGCTTTTGGGCTTGCTGATTGCTTTAAGCTCTCCTGGACCGATTTTTTATGTTCAGGAACGTGTCGGTAAAGATTACAAGCGCTTTGATTGCATTAAGTTCCGAACTATGGTTATCAATGCCGACGAAATGTTATTGGAACTAATGGAAACTTCACCTCAGATGCGGCAAGAATTTGAAGATAATTTTAAATTGAAAAAAGATCCTCGAATTACTAGAATTGGTCGATTTTTACGGTTAACTAGCCTTGATGAATTTCCCCAATTCTGGAACGTTTTGAAAGGAGACATGAGTGTTGTTGGTCCTCGACCTTTAGTAGCAGAGGAACTGCGCTGTTACGGTCGTCATATTGATAAAGTTTTGACCACCAAGCCAGGAATTATTGGTTTGGTGGCAAGTCTCAGGGCGTAATGATATTCCCTATAGTCGCCGGATTTTAATAGATGTCTATGCCAAGTTCCACAATTTTTGGTTGGATTTGTGGATAATTGTTAAAACGACGGCAAGTTGTAATTGTGCCTAAAACAATGGTGCTTACTGAAGATTGATTAAGATACTAATTGTGGGGGATTAATGCCCCACAATTAGTAACGCCCATTTCAATGTTTACGATTTTTGGACTAAGCTATTGGTTTTGTTTTTAATCTGAGACGAGGTGTTGTCTAACATAAAATGAACTAGATAAATTTTCTGTAAAGGCTAAACAATAAATTAACCCAGGGAATAAATTTTAGATTAATCCAAGGTTTAATCTAGCAAGTATTAGCGCTTAGTTAGGCAGTAAAAAATCAGGATTGAAAACTTAAGTAGTTGCTACTTTATCGAATTAGAAGTTCAGCCAGTTGCTATAGCAGGTTTATTTTTATACCTATTTACTAACTAGGCTATTTATAAAGGATATTGCAGATGACGCAACATAAAAAAGCGCTGATTACTGGAATTACAGGTCAAGATGGCTCTTATTTAACTGAATTTTTGCTGAAAAAGGCTATGAGGTTCACAATATCCGGGTGACCTCAACATTCAATACTGACCGAATCGATCATATGTATGAAGACCCTCATAAGAGGGAGTGCGGGTTGTTTCTTCCACTACGGAGACTTAACTGATGGCACTACGCTACGCCGGATTTTAGAACAAATAAGCCAACGGAAATTTATAACTTGGGTGCTCAATCCCATGTACGGGTGAGTTTTGACTCACCAGAATATACAGTGGATTCCGTAGCGATGTGGGAACGTTACGCTTATTGGAAGCAATTCGGGACTATCAGCAACGCACCGGAATTGAAGTACGGTTCATTTCAAGCTGGTTCTTCGGAAATGTTCGGTCTGGTGCAGGAGGTTCCCAAAAGGAAACAACACCATTTTATCCGCGTAGTCCCTACGCCTGTGCCAAGGTTTACGCTCACTGGCAGACAGTCAACTATCGAGAATCCTATAATTTGTTTGCCTGTAATGGCATTTTAACCAACTCACGAATCGCCACGTCGGGGTGAAATCGCCTTTGTGACGCAAAATTACACGAGCGATCACTCGCATTGTTGCAGGGAAAGCAGGATAAACTCTACATGGGTAATCTCGACCAAAACGAGACCGTTAAAGACCGCTGTATGCGTTTGCCCGCGCTGGCAATAACCCGCAGTGATTATGATCGTTAGCGCAGGAATGCGACACCAGGCATGAGTTTTGATCGCCTTTGCCGCGCTGAACAGAACGATACGTCGAGTTTGATGAGCGCCAGTCTCAGACCTGCGGAGAACATTAACTGGTGATCCTACCAAGGCGCAGCGTGGTTGGGCTGGGAACTCAACAGTAATATCGCCAGCTGGCAGCCTTAGCGCGGTGGAAGCCGACGGTGCTGCTCAGGGGCCACTGCGCTGAATGGTACGGTGCGGTGATAACCAGATATATGAACAGTTCGCAATAGTCCAGCAGCGAGAATTTCCTGAACCTGAACACCGACAGGAGGAAACAGAGCGCCTTTAGATTTAAAAGACATTAAACGGATTTCTTGTCACTGCGGAGCTGGGTTCCTGGTCGTCGTGGCGATTGCCCAACTATGGCTGTTGCAGATTTGTGTTATGAAGATTACAGTCACGCGATCGCGCGATTACGATCCCGCCGCTAAAACCGTCAGCGAGCAGTTGATCAGCAAGATATTATAATTCACCTAGCAGCCCATGTTGGCGGCATTGGGTTAAATCGACAAAGCCAGCGGAACCTTTCTACGACAACTTAATGAATGGCTCAGCTAATTCATGCTGCCTATCAATCAGGAGTAGAGAAATTTGTCTGTAGGTACTATCCGTGCTTATCCTAAATTCACCCCCAGTGCCATTTAAAGAAGATGACTTGTGGAATGGCTATCCAGAGGAAACTAATGCCTCTTTGCCGGAGTTGCAAGAAAGCCCTGTTGGTGCAACCCTGCGCTTATCGGCAGCATTATGTTTTAATGGCATTTACCTACTTCCGGTAAATCTATACGGTCCTGAAGATAACTTTGACACCAGCAGTTCTCACGTAATTCCGGCTTTGATCCGCAAAGTTCACGAGGCACAGATCAAAGGACACTCAGAGCTAAAAGTTTGGGGTGATGGCAGTCCTACCCGTGAGTTCTTTACTCGGAAGATGCGGCGCGGGGGCATTGTCATGGGTACTAGTCCTATAACGACCCTGAACCTGTCAACCAGGGGAACGGGTTATGAAATCTCCATCCGCAACTTAATTAGTTTAATTTGTGAACTGATGGAGTTTGACGGGCAAATTGTCTATGAAACTGATAAACCCAATGGTCAACTCCGCCGCTGTTTGGATACGGAACGGGCAAAGCTAGCCTTTGGTTTTGTCGCCCAAGTGGACTTCAAACAAGGAATGAAAATACGATTGACTGGTATCGGAAACACGCCGCCTAGTGACTAGTATTTGCAAGTTAATCTAAGAAATAAAGTTGTAAGGACGCGATTTTCTGCTTCCTATAAAATGGAGGTATTCTATAACCACGCAATTTGATTACACTGACGCATAAGTTGTTTCTAACCCTTATCCTGTTGATAAAATAGCGAATATTCTTAAAGGCAAACAATTGGGAACTCCCTTTAAATAGTCATAGAATTAGCAAATCAAGTTAAAGGAGCTTTTAGTTATTAAAAGTATCAATTGTCAGTCAATACAAGCAGAACCACGCCGCTCACTTCTCAAAACACGTCAATCTATGCCTGTAGAAGAATGTAGGAAAAGAGCGGATCAGCATTTGCACTTCACCCGCAATCCTCTCCTTATTCGCTTCAGCACAAACAATTCTGGCGCATTTTAGCTTTTGCCAAGAAAGATTTAAGCCCTTTATTTACAAAAACTCATCAACATCGGGATTCTGCGCTGCGTCGGCAATTCGCTTATCTGGCATATCTGGACACTGGTGATTCTCTCCAAACCGGGAACTATGGTTTTTTGGAACCTCATCCAAATGCCTCTACCTTGCAGGCATCTGAGATAGATTTAATCCTTGTACCAGCTATTGCTTGTGACTCTCAAGGGTATCGCCTTGGTTACGGTGGCGGTTCACTATGATCGCTTACTTAGTTCAACTGAATGGACACCCAGCAGACGGATTGTATTTGAATTTGCTTATCTGCCCTGTTTGCCTATTGACTTTTGGGATAAGCAACTACACGGTGTTTGTACAGAAACTAGTTTAAGAATAAAGTGATAAAATTTCTAAATTCCGCGCAGAGGACATTGTTCCGCGCTCCAACCAAGTGTAACTTTTACAAGCCGGTTAGACAAATACAATTACTATTTATATTACTATTACATAATCAAGTAATTTTACAAAACTTAAAACATAGTTGGCAGCCAAAATTTAGGTTATTTAATAATAATTAATTAGCAGAACCTAGTTTAAAAACTTGACATAAAACTTCAGAATTAAAGCTAATTTTCCTAATAACAAGATGATTAATTTTAAAATCAAGAATTAAGCAAAAATAAAACTTAAATCGGTTTTGGTGGAATGTCGGTATGGGCTATTGGGAACAATTGGCAATGATTATGCTATTTCCCTTACTCTGGCTTATCAGTACCGCATTGAAGTCTCAAACAGAAACATCTTCAATTTCCACCCCAGTTGTTGCCTAATCAGCCAACACCAGAAATTCTTTTGTCCGAGTTTGGCAAACAAATCCTTTTGGAAAATATTTGTTCAACAGTACCTTAATTGCAGTGTTGACAGTAGGTTTAAATCTGCTGTTTTGTGCTCTGGCTGCTTACCCACTAGCGCGACTAGATTTTCGGGGGCGAGACCGATTTTTATTGCCATTATTTTCACAATCATGATTCCATTTCAGATTGTGATGATTCTCCTGTATATTTTGACAGTCTAAGTTAACATCAGAAACAGTTATATCGGAATTATTTTTCCAGGTATAGCTTTGCTTTTGGTATTTTTCTATTACGGCAAGCTTTTACTGGTGTACCTAAAGAAATGGAAGAAGCAGCCCGAATCGACGGGTGTTCAGAGTTAGGATTGTGGTGGTTTGTAATGCTGCCTGCAATTCGCCCAGCACTTGTAACTTTAGCTATTTTTGTTTTTATTGGCTCTTGAGTGACTTTCTCAGCCTTTTTAATTGTGATTGACAAACCAGAGTTATACACACTGCCTTTAGGTGTAGCGACACTAGCTGGGACATTCTCCCTCGATTGGCGAACAATTGCAGCTTGGTTTGTAATTTCAATTGCTCCAGTGCTGCTAGTATTTTTAGTTCTACAGCGCTATATTAAAGCGATTGAAGCAGGTAGTGGTGTTAAGGGATAGAGATAATTTTTAACGTGATCGGATGACGCGAGGTGCAGCGACAGCTACTTGAGTTATATTATTAGATGTGTTGCCTGGTTAAATACCCCTGACCAAACTGCAACAAGCGAGTCGAATATTTGTAAATCTGTTTGTTATGCCCGATGTGCCAGTTGGGGTTTGGCATCCCGAAACAGAGCTAGCCGCCAGTTTATCGAATGCCAGATATGGTATTGCAGCTCGCCGACAACGCAGTGGTAACTTCAGGCTGATAACTTGTCTGAATTGCCCGCACTACCGAGAGGCGAAAGTCTTCAGGGTACTTAAAAGCAATAAAATGCTAAAGCAATTGGGGTACTGAGTTGTTCTTGACTTAGTTCAGTCACAGCGCGTTCTAAACTAGCTCTCTGCTCTAACAGCCTCTGGGAACTTGTACTAGATGTTGCGCTGTTTGGGTTTGCGGCTCACCTAGAAAAGTAATAATTTGGGGAATCAAGTGTAGCTGCGTTGAGTTTTTTCTTAAGGGACTTGACTAATCGTACATACCCCACAGCTAAAAACTCCATCGCGACTCACTGCATTATGCCCTGTTACTACAAGTTCCAAGTTTTGTCGCAGCTTGGATTTCATTTTCATGGTAGAACAGGGCGAGCGGTAGCGTAGAAATAATAGCTGGAGGGCAATTTATTGCGTCTTCACCAGAAGATGCCATAAACCTTTGTAGAACCAAGTCCTCACTACAGGCATCACGCCAATCATCTAAATCAAATCTACCCAGTCGAATCGTTTTCTTTGCGCCCAAGACCACTAACCGCCCAGGTAGGGTAATGACAGGCAATTTGGATTCCCTATTATGTAATAGTTGTCCTCGATCGTCTGGTTTTGTAGTGTTTGGGTAGGAGAAGTGTTTTGTATTATTACTGCTGGATTCCCAGCATTTCTCCGATTAATGCCCCTACGGCGGGCCACGAAAGCGACTAGAGAGTGAGTACTGCATTCCTCACTGCCTTAAATAATGAATCAATGCCTGCAAACCAAGTCGGTAGCTCTCATACACCAAAGCCACTGATTTGTCCAATCGCCACCGCTGCAATGTAAGAATGATGGCGGAAGGATTCACGCTGGTAAATATTACTTAGATGAACTTCAACAGCAGGAATATTCACTGCCGCGATCGCATCTCGAATTATGGGCACTTGTATGCGTGTATGCCCCTGGATTAATTAAAATTCCCTGGTGTTTTTCACTAGCCACTTGAATAGCATCCACCAACACACCTTCATGATTAGATTGCATTGAAAAACTCTACCTGTAGCTTTTGCCCTTCAGTTTCTAACAGGCAATTAATTTCAGACAGAGTTGTAGAACCATAAATCCCTGGTTCCCGCTTTCCTAGCAAGTTCAGGTTAGGTCCGTGCAATACTAAAACACTAAGAAAAGACAACTTACTTGTAACGACGTACTCTATCATTAACGGGAATCGGAATCGGTTCTGGTTCCGGTTCAGCCTCCGAAATCTAGCAAAGTCTCAATCAACTTGCGTGCCCATTCTCTTAGCTTCTCCAGTACCTTTCTACGTAGTCCATTGAACCGATTGCTCCTACAGTATTACCTTGTAGATTTTTCAACGACAACTGAAAAACAGAATTTGCAACACGGATTCAGCCCCCAGTATTTGTTGGTATCGCGTGCAATTACTAGAGAATGTTAAAGCACTGCATTTTAAATAGGCATCCTTCGCAGACAATTTAGCTAACACACCTATTCCTCTGTTACGGCTTCACCTGCTTGGTGTTGCTTCAAGTCAGTAATGAAGCCTTCAAGCCTAAACTTAGGGGGACATCAATTTACTTATTATTAAGATTATCACAATAGCTTTTAATAAATTCATCTAACCAGAGACTAGTTCCAATTAAAGATTGGTGCTTACTAATGTTAAGAGCAAGGAGGAGCAATGACTACTTCGGGTCAACAATTTGCCGCAGATGATCCAGTGCTGTACAGGTACCGATGTGACGAATCAACGACCGACCGCGTGCTTCACCAAATCGATGCTAAAAACTTGCACTGCGTTATTTGTTGCTATACCACATATATACCAGACCCACAGGCTTATCAGCAGTACCACCACCAGGTCCAGCAATGCCAGTAATAATTTAGTCCCTAAGTGGTGGAGAGGAGCATCCGTACCCCAACTGCCATTTGCTCTGCCAGTAGCACTTACTGCACCCAACTGTGCCAAGTCTTCCGGCTTGACACCTAACAGAGATTTCACAGAGTTGTCATAAGAAATTACCCCACCCATAAAGTACCGGAACTACCAGCGACATCAGTCAGCATTTGCCCAGTCCGCCGCCAGTGCAAGATTCTGCCACACTTAAAGTCTCACCATGGCGTAAGGTTGACCTACAACTGAAGCTAGAGTGTCATTGTTCGCGCTGTAATAGTCCAAACTGCCAATTTGTTGCACTTCAGCTTCCACTGGTGCAATTATTTGCTGAAGCTTGCTTCTGACCCAGCAATAGCTGTGATTCGCAGCTTTACTTCTCCAAGACTTGTATAGAGCTACAGTTGGGTTTGGTAAATTGAGAAAATTAGACACCTTTTTCAGCTAAAGCTGATTCCCCAATACCCCAGAACTTTAACATCCGCTGTAAATAATTTCTTTGCCAAAGCCTTGGCTTTAGATAAGGTACTGCTGTTTCTTGCCACATCCGCTGCATCTTCAGAGGGTACACTGGGGAAGGTAAGAATAACTAAACCAGGACGAGGTTGCCGTAAAAACTATACCAGGTGCTGGGTTCCACATGGATTAGGTAAAACTTCTGTCTCTGCGGGAATTAAAGCCTGCTTGCGGTTACTAGGTGTTATTTCGACCGCGTATGCAGGGCTTTCAGTATCACGTCTGCTAGAATTTCCGGGCGTTCCCATTTAGTGCGTTAAAAAGTCGTGGCAAGGGTTTTGGTCAACAACTTGTTTGCATATCAAGCTCACTTGGTAAAGGATATAATCAGTTTCTTAATAGCAAACTTTATTACCTGCTTCATTGTGGATTATCTCCCGTCATCGTTTGATATATAGATAGCTATCGAAAAGCTCTGTTAGCGTTAAACAAAAATTGGGCATTTTTATTCAGGATATTGTTTGTAGCGCAATTTGCAGTTCTGAATACAAATAATTTCACAGTCATTTTATTAGGATTAGGAACTAGCTAGAGAGGAGCGAATACTAAAGTATCCAACACTTATTCTCTCCTGCTCTCTACTTCTGCTCCTCTGCTGGAAGCTATGTCAGCATTTTCGGGATTGTCAAGTGGAGGATATAAAGGAAAGCGATCGACATCGTTGGCATTGTCGCCGACAATCTTTTTGCCATTGTTTCATCACCGACTGTAAGGCGATCAGCAATTAGGTCAGCAAATCAGCATCCTAAATTCACTGACCCATTCCTGTGTCGTCATTGCTGGTGAGCCAAGCCGCGTTCACTAGTACAAACGGTGACTGCGATCAATAAACCGTATTCTTGTTCGGGCAGATGACACCACTTATCAGGCCGATCCGGCTAAGCTACCCGCTTGTTAATACACCTAAATCAACTAGCAATAAAAATATTGTCTGTACCATTTGACATAACCTGAAATTTTCGCAGTTAACAAGCAAGAACGAGCCTTCACCGGCTTGAGTGAGAATAACTTTTTTAAACTCTGGTTTCAGCGCCTAAAAGCCACCGTTTTGCCAGCAATAACGTGTTCTGAACGGTCTGCCCTGAGTACCAGGGAAAACAGATTTATCTAGCTTTTTGCCCAGTTCTCGGTCGCGAATGGCACCAAACCACCCTCGACCACGCAGAGTTTGTGTGTTGTTGTAGTTACAACATCGCAATAAGGAATGAAGGATGTAGTTAATTTGAAAAAAAGTAACCTCCTAACCCAGCAATATAAGTATATCGCTAACAGGTATAAATCTTCCTAATCATCTAAGGCAGGCTTTAAATTTCTGAAATCAATTACACGGATAAGCAGAATAACCACAAATTAGCAGCTTGGGATGATGGGTAGTGCTTAACCTCAACAGAGCTGCAATCTAGCTGTTCTGTTTCTGACCAACACTATAGTGACAAACCTTAAAACCATCGCTTACCTGACATTCATCAGAACTGTGTGTTACGTCCGCTACGGGACAAATCTTAGCCCCATAATTGTATCCCAGGGCCTAGCAAAGTCAGAAATATACAAAACTTGCCTGGCAGTTCAGAATGAGGTTGTACATTTTGCCTGACCGCCCTGAAATATTGTTTGCGTCGTATTGGCAGCTATTGCTCAATTTCATTCTACATGCCATTTACAGCCGCCAGTAGCGTTTTCTAACAGGAAACCTCGGCATACTTATTAGTTAAGAGCGAGCCTTTAAGGCTAATACGCAGCGCGCGGCAGCGAAAAGCCTTTCGCTGGCAATTGTCCCATGGTCGCGTTGCCTTTGGAGTTCTGCTTGGATTAAAATCTGCAATTGCAGTGACCGCTTTGAGCGAGAAAGTTCACGTTCGAGTCATTTTAATTCATGCTCAACAATATTTCGGAAGAGTTTTTATCGGCTGACCCATTTATGTTTTTGCAATACTCATGAATAGCGTTGTTTGCTCAACCAACATCAACACGTTCTTTTCTTTTTCTCGCCCCAAGATAGAGTACACAATCCATTCTCGTTAGACAATAGCATTCAGCGGGATATAGAGCGAACATACTTATACCATTGCCCAATTATATATTAAGCTCTGTATTTGTTTTTATAACCGTATTCAATATGCGCAACATAAATGAAGTTAAGTAACCGACATTTACCGGAGTGCAGATACAGACTTAACATCGAACAGATCCTTGCCTTTCATATCGTTTGCCAAAGCTGTTTATTTTTGGTAATGCGCGGTAAAACCGCTGGCGTGGATAAACTTCGCGGTCAGACGATGCGGACAACGGCATTGCTCAACAAAGCGACCAGTATCAGTGTCTAATGGGCTTTCGGCATTGCCAATATTGGCCAGTTTGAACTTAACATCAACCGCAAGTAAGACCTATGGAAGGGCACCCAGCAGCGCGCTATCCTGATACAGATGAAAAGCATCACTACTTATCATTTAGGAGAACGTACTAATGATCAAGGGGGTTTCATGACAGTTTCAGACATAATTCTGCTTCCTGCTTCATTTCGGTTTTCCCCTAATTGATGTGATAGGCTAACAGCAACTTATTTAGACAGTTTCCAGCTATAAATAGCTTTTTTCACCGTCATTCCTGAAAGCACTTACAACAGCATCCCTTTTATCGGATTGATTATCTTCTTTTTGCCTTGTTTTGTCAATATCGAAAAACGAAAAACATCAGTCATTTTATTCGCCTGTTGTTGACAAGCGATTTTTTAATTGCCATTTCTATTTAGCTCGTGCTTAACCCCGACACCAGTTCCTCGGCGCTAGCTTTACAGCAGAAACTTTAACCAATACCTGGCTAACAGCGTAGCAGCAACAAGCTATTCTGTTGTTCAAAGCCATTGTTGGGGCGTTATGCAAGAAATTCCGGCAATTTCCCTGACGCGTTACGCAAGTTCCCCAAATGTTTTGTCGCGGCACTGCCGCTGTTTGGTACCAGGGCATTTTCGAGGCGACCATGCCCTTTCCGGACCCTGACGACGATCACTATCAGCATGGGTCCTACACCTTTAGGCGTTCAGCCAGTACTACGTCACCTGGCAGCAGGTCACCGGTTGATATACGACGAGTACAACTGGTGCGCACTATCTGATTGATACAGCAGATTGTACTGCCTGAGGCCGATCATTACGAAAGTTTGCAGCTCGGCTTTCCGGATTTAATTCACGGACAATCCACGGTCCTATTGGACAGAATGTATCAAACCCCTTAGCGCGTGTCCATTGACTATCCCGCTGCTGTAAATCACGTGCTGTTACATCGTTGGCAATAGTGTAGCCCCAAATTTTTGTTTGTACTTGCTCTGGCGTACAGTCAAACGTGTGATCGCCAATTACTAACGCCAACTCTCCCTCATAATCTACCTGGGAAGCTTGCGGTGGATACTGAATTTCTGTTGCTGTGGAAATAACAGATGTCGGCGGCTTAAAAAATAGTAAAGGTTCTTGAGGCACAGCTGTTCCCATTTCAGCAGCATGATCTGCATAATTCTTGCCCACTGCGATAATTTTAGAGGGAGCGCAGGGGGCAAGGATTTGATAAGTGTCTGGTTCTAAATACAAATCTGTAATTTGTCCTTGCAACCAGGGCGGAGCATCCAGCACCTGAACACCTTGACCAAGTTGCAGTAAACCATAGTAAATCCGTCCCTCTTGATTTTGAACTCGGACGTAGCGCTGCGCCATAACATGCTTTGGATATTTGAATTTATTATGCTTCTATAAGTTTTGAGCTAGTTAGAGTCGCTTAATACGCGTGGTCCAACCCTACGCCCTTACCACTGAAAAAGATATTTCTAATCACTCAATTTGGTCTTAATGCAAAGAATCTGCTATGCGAGTAGGATAATAGACTGTTAAGATTGTAAGTCCTTGTTGCTTTCCAAAAAAGTTGATTTCCATTAATTGACATTCAACTTAAACTGAAGCAGCCATTTTGTCCATAAGGAGACCTAAACCTATGCAAATCGTTTACGAAACAATGTACATCTTGCGACCTGACTTGGGAGATGAACAGGTAGAACAGGCAGTTAGCAAATATCAGAACCTGCTTCAGGAACAAGGCGCTACAGAAATCGAAATCCAGCGTCGCGGCAAACGCCGTCTTGCCTACGAAATTAATAAGCAGCGAGACGGCATTTATGTCCAGATGAACTACGAGGCTCCTGGAAAAGTGGTAGCGCCCCTAGAACGGGCAATGCGATTAAGTGATGAAGTAATTCGTTATTTAACAATTAAGCAAGAAGTCCCTGAAGAAACTTCCGACTCTGCTGAAGCTGAGGAAGAGTAAAAAGCTAAGCCAAACCCCCTCATAACCCATCTTCTCTTTGGGAAAGAGGGGATCTCCAGGAATTAGAGTTTTTATCTTTCTATTCAAAGAAAGTAATTACAACTCTCAAAAGATAGCAGTATAAATCTTACCCTAGTAAGTCTAGTCGAATCGATTATGTAACTGTAATATAGATCTTTAAAAATTCAGATGATAAGGAAAAGTGCCTGTACTAGACATTAAATAATGCTTATTTAACCTTCAGAATGCTACTAGCACCACTAGCTAACTAATACAATTTGGGTTTTAAAGACCCAACATTTACTTTATCCGAGTCTAAGCGTTCCTATGTGTAGTGCGATCGCCAAGCTAGGTATTCAAGAACCAGATTTATTTGCCTGGTATTAGTACTGCCTAACAAGGCTCCCGATTCTTGACCTAACTATTATCCTACCCATTGCAGATACCTGTTGATAATTTCAGGCAGCTAACACAGGAGTGCTAACTGTTGTCAGAACTGCATCATAACTCTCAAAAATTTCAAACACTGAATCCAACTGTGTCAGTTCAAAAACTAACCGCACTGGGGCTTGTAAATTGCAAAGTACCAAGCGACACCCACTCTTGCGTGCCACTTTCAGCCCTGTTACTAAGGCAACTAAGCCAGAACTATCCATAAAATCTACTTGAGTAAGGTCAAAAACCCAAAGGTCGTGGGGCTGGGGTACTAGACTAGCCATCTGTTTTTCCAGAATATTACCACTCTCTAGGTCTAAGCTTCCCTGGGGCTGAAGCACAATTAGTTGCAACTCTTGTGTAATCATAATTTTCACTGGTAATTGTAGACATTCAACAGGAGTGAGCGAGATCGTGATACTTATACATTTCACTTTAAAAAAAGCAGTTTACGGATATATCCGGATGTCCGAGTATATACAGTAACGCACGTAAAAAATGAAATAAATCTTTTTAGAAAAACTACTCAGTATGTGATATAGATATCAGCAATTTGAAACGTTATACACACAAACAGTTACTTTAAGCATAGATATGAGGTATAAGATTTACTAAGGCTTGCAACTAGGTATACACAATTAAGATCAGTATTTTCTCTACTTTAAGAATTCAGAGTAATAGTGAACTATTAATTTTGCTTAAATGTAACATATTAACTAACTTATGTCAGTGAATTTACTGCGCTAGTTAAACAAGAGCCTCTAATATTACAAAAACAGTTGTTCCTCTGTTATCCATAGCACACTTGCATAAACCTTCGTTTTAATTCCCTCACTATAAACACTGATACATAAGAATTTCAGTAGTTTTTGCCAGCTTTATCTAATCTTTATCAAAAAGCTGACCTTTTATAAAGTTTGTGTAAAGTAGGGCTGAAATCTCTCAGTTAGTTTACGGATGAACAGTATAAGCACTAGACCTAAAAGCAAGAGGGCATATCTAACTCGCGCGCCCCACACTCGCGTCTTAAGCAATGGGTTGCTCAAGTCATTGCAGACCGCCAATTCACAATCGCGGATTGACGTTGACACCTTTTTGCGAATCACGTCAAGATAGAGCAAAAGTAAAACTTTGTAAAGGCTTTGTTAAATGTCTCTTGAGTTTATATCACTGGAAAAAATTCAGGAAATTGCGCATCAATATGGTTATTGGGCAGTTTTTATCGGAATTTTGTTAGAAAATCTTGGCATTCCCCTCCCTGGTGAAACCGTAACTCTAGTAGGAGGATTTCTGGCTGGCAGTGGTCAACTTAACTATTGGTTCGTTCTTGGTAGTGCTATTTTAGGAGCAGTTATAGGTGGTACTTGCGGTTATTGGATTGGTAGATATACTGGTTGGTCCTTTCTCCTTACTATCGGTCGCTTTTTACGAATTCCAGAAGATCGGCTAGAGGAAAGTAAGCATAAATTTAGCGAAAACGCCGGAAAGGCGGTTTTTTTTGGTCGCTTTATCGCATTACTGCGAATTTTATCAGGACTCTTAGCCGGGATAGCGGAAATGTCCTTTGGGAAATTCTTTTTGTATAACCTAGCCGGAGCAATTGTTTGGGCTTCCGTAATCGTAACATCGTCTTTCTTTTTGGGACGGATTATATCTCTAGAACAATTGGTTGGTTGGGCGGGTCAATTTACGATTGTGGCTTTACTGATTGTTATTGCCTGGATTGTTATACCTTTATGGTTGGAGTCTCGCCAAATTAAACAGTCAGTAGCAAAAACTGAGGAGTGAGGAGACTAAAAATAGTTATAAGTTTTAAGTTTTGAATGTTGAGCGGAGCCGCCGCAGGCTCTGGGATGGAACGTCCCAGAGAACGGCGGTTAAAAGAAGAGATGGGGGAATTACTCTTAACTTCTTCTCTCTTCAATTCAAAACTCAAAACTCAAACTTCAAAACTACTCTTTGCCGCCTCTAGTTTGCTGTGACCAAATTCGTGTGGGGAGTCCCCAAACATAGATAAAGCCTTCAGCTGCCTTGTGGTCAAATTGATCGTCTGCTCCGTAGGTTGCTAAATCAGGCGTATAAAGGGACTTATCTGAGCTACGTCCTACAATTGTGGCATTACCTTTGAAGAGTTTGACCCTTACGCTGCCAGATACTCGCTCTTGGGTCTGCTGAATAAAAGCATCTAGAGCGACTTTAAGTGGGCTATACCACAGACCGTTGTATATCATTTGGCTGTAGGTTTCTTCGATGCCACGCTTGTAGTGAGTGACATCTGCTGTTAAGGTTAGGCTCTCCAAGTCTCGGTGTGCTTGAATTAAAACTGATAGTGCTGGTACTTCATAAATTTCTCGTGATTTGATCCCCACTAAGCGGTTTTCAACCATATCGATTCGCCCAACTCCGTGGTTCCCCACCATCTGATTAAGTTGTGTTATAAGTTTGACGGGGGCGATTAGTTCGCCGTTGAGTGTGGTAGGGATACCTTTTTCAAAGCCGATTTCGACGTATTCTGGCTCATTTGGGGTATCTATGATTGCCTTTGTCAAAAGATAAATTTCTTCTAGCGGTTCTATACTAGGATCTTCTAGTGGTCCTGCCTCAATAGAGCGACCGAGTAAGTTACGGTCAATACTGTAGGGACTCGATTTTTTTACTGGCGAGGAGATACCAAAGCGTTCACCGTAAGCGATCGTTTGCTCGCGACTCATGCTCCATTCCCTAGCTGGTGCTAGCACTTTTAATTTAGGATGGAGAGCGGCGATCGCAACATCAAAACGGACTTGATCATTGCCTTTACCAGTACAACCATGAGCTACTGCATCCGCACCATACTCTTGCGCTACCTCTACTAAAAGTTTGGCAATTAAAGGACGCGCCAGAGCAGTAGAAAGGGGATAACGATTTTCGTAGAGGGCGTTTGCCTGAAGTGCCGGAAAGGCGTAATCTTTGACAAAGCTTTCATTAGCATCCACCACCAGCGATTTACGTGCACCGGATTTTAGAGCTTTCTCCCGAACTGGCTCTAATTCATCTCCCTGGCCTAAATCTACCGCCAGTGTAATCACATCTTCAACGCCCCATTCCTGCTTGAGATAAGGAATGCAAACGGAGGTATCAACTCCACCGGAATATGCCAGTACAACTTTGGTAGCACGACCC
>JAUJND010000089.1 GCA_030446505.1 Chroococcidiopsidaceae cyanobacterium YX2bin18
GCATTTCCCAAGAGTTACTGATTCCAGCAATTACTCATCAAACCCCTGTCAAAGAACGTCATGAGATCCTAACCAAATTTCGTGAGGGTGAGTATAAATCTCTTGTGGCTTCTCACGTCCTCAATGAAGGTGTGGATGTACCTGCTGCAAGTATCGCAATTATTTTATCTGGCACAGGTTCAGCGCGAGAGTATATTCAGAGATTAGGGCGAGTTCTACGTAAAGGGAAAGATAAAGATAAATTCGCTTTGCTGTATGAGGTAGTTGCGGAGGATACAAGTGAGGAAGGTACATCGCAGCGACGACGGGGGGTGGAGAAGAGAGGGGAGGCAGGGGAGCAGGGGAGCAGAGGAGCAGGGGAGAAACATCGACAACTGGAGATTGTGCCGTCTACAACTATTTATGGGGTGAATAGTAATGCTACCAAGCGAGTTGCTGATGCATCGGTTGAATGGGGAAGCGATAGTCCCGAAGAGAGTAGCGATTGATGCTAAAAATTTGGACGTAGCTACTGAACTAATTACTTGCTTTGAAGAAGCGCGAGGGTGTACCCAAGGAGAACTTGATCGCCAGTTGCAGGAGTTGGAAGGTGACGCTCCTGATTATCGGCTGAAGCGGGGTTTGGCACATCTGCTTAAAAGTATGTGTGAATTTGAGATAGTTAGTCCGCTAGAACCCCAATTGTTACGAGAACGGGTGTTTGCTTTATCTGCACAGTCAATTCCCAGTACCTATCAGAGTAGCCAAACACTCAATACTTTGGCGTTGCAGATGAGTCATGAACTTGAACGGGAAGTGATACCTGCACAAATTCGCGCTGGACTTTATGCAGATTTAGCAGAAAATCGGATTTTGACGCAGTTCAATACTCCAACACCGGAAGACTTGCTGCATCGGTACAATTTGTCACAGGTGCAAGGTGTGTTTTACCGCGCTAGTCAACTTACCCTGAACGCCCATCGCAATGTTCCGGGTGAGTATAAGCTGTTATTTCGCTATCTAAAATTATTTCAATTAATGGCTTATATAGAAGGGGATGCAGATCATGGGTTCACGATTACAATTGATGGTCCTACAAGTTTATTTAATCCGAGTACGCGATATGGACTGGCGATCGCTAAACTTATTCCAGCTTTACTGCACGTCACCAAATGGAGTCTGAGTGCAACGCTACAAACCCGCGACTTCTATACAAATAATTGGAAAACCGGACGCTTTAGCCTTGATTCTAATTGTGGTTTAGTGTCTCATTACCCGCCAGGCAAGCCTTATGACAGTATGCTGGAGGCAGCATTTGCCGAGCGCTGGGAGGCGTTGAAAACTGACTGGGTATTAGAGCGAGAAGTCGATCTGATCCCGATTTCTGGTAGTGTAATGATTCCCGACTTTCGCCTAGTGCATCCCGACGGGCGGACATTCTTATTGGAAATTGTCGGCTATTGGCGACCAGAATATTTGCAAAAGAAATTTGCCCAAGTCCGCCGGGGTAATTGCGATAATTTAATTCTGGCAATTTCAGAGCGCTTGAATTTAGAAAAAGCAGGGGTAAAGCTGACTGATGTACCCGCAAAAATTATTTGGTTTAAAGATAAGTTGTTGCCTAAAGCTGTATTAGCGGCGCTGGATTAAGCTGTTCGTGTCTTGGTTGGTTGGGACTGTCCCCTACCCGACTTAATCAAAGAGGTGCTAAAGGGAATTTAAATGTTGCAACAAAAAAGCAAAATGGTAGCACTATGATGCTGTAATCTTCATGCCACTGCACTACTGTGATCGCGCTTAAAAGTTACTCATATACCACAGGTTACAAACCCAATTTCCCGCTTGTCTATCCTTAGCTTAAAATGAGGACAGATTATGTAAATTTTCTTAACTAAACCTTGAGTCGGCTCATCCATGACTTTAGCGACCTCCCTTTTTTCTCCAGTTGAAGCAGACCTGCGTTTGCTGTCAGAGAACTTAGTACAGTTAGTAGGTACGCGTCACCCCATCCTCTCGCTAGCGGCAGAACACTTATTCGGAGCTGGGGGAAAGCGGTTGCGACCTGCAATTGTACTGCTAGTCTCGCGGGCGACAATGTTGGGGGAAAAAATTACCCCACGTCACCGCCGATTAGCCGAAATTACAGAAATGATCCACACGGCTAGTCTGGTACATGATGACGTAGTAGACGAATCGGAAATGCGACGCGGCGTTCCCACTGTTCATAGTCTGTTTGGCAACGGTGTAGCAGTATTAGCAGGGGATTTTTTGTTTGCCCAATCCTCCTGGTACTTGGCTAATCTGGACAATCTGGAGGTAGTCAAACTGCTGTCGGAAGTGATTATGAATTTTGCAGCTGGAGAAATTCAGCAAGGGGTAACGCGGTTTGATACCGCAATTACACTTGAAGATTACCTGCAAAGAGTTATTGCAAGACTGCTTCTTTAATTGCCAATAGTTCTAAAGCCGCAAGTTTACTCAGCGATGTATCCAGAGAAACAGCTGAACAGTTGTATGGTTATGGTCGTCATTGGGGTCTGGCGTTCCAGATTGAGATGATATTCTCGACTTTACTGGTTCGACGGAAACCTTGGGTAAACCAGTAGGCTCAGACCTTAAAAGTGAGTGAATTTGACTGCGCAGTATTGTTTGCGCTAGAAGAAAAACCTTACCTAGAAGTGCTAATTGAAAGAAAGTTTGCCCAAGTTGGAGATTTAGAGCAAGCGATCACCTTGATTCAGGATAGTCAAGGCATCAAGCGATCGCGTGAATTAGCCGCTCACCATGCCAATCTAGCTGTTGAGTATTTGGCTGATCTACCGCCCTCAGAGTCCCAACAAGCTTTGATTAATCTAGCTGACTACGTTCTGAGTCGGATGTATTAAAATTTCATGCTTACTACTTAAGCAATATCAGGCGGTAGCTGGCTAGGGTAATTGCTTGGTGGAGGGTTTTTGTTTTAGCTGGAGTTGAATTAAGTCTTGGATATCTTCACGTCGGATTTCGATACCGTTGGTTAAATCGCCGGATTCAAAGAAAATGATACTATTAACCGTTTCTAAGGCAGTCAGTTGGAATAAAATGTGAGTAACGGGGAGCAAGACGGCAATTAGATCAGGGTCAAATCCTGTAGTAGAAACAACCGGAATATCTTGTAAAGTCGGAAAAGCGTAAATAACCAGCTTTTCAACGTCTGGGTTGCCCGATTGCTTATCGTTGTCACAGCCCACTCATTAGCCAAACTTTGCAGGATATAGTACTGAGAATGGCGTAACTTTTGAGCAAGTAGCTTAAGTCCGGGTCGCGATCGCTGCCACTATTCGTGGAGTAACGCCATCTTGCGGAGCATCGTCAATCAGCAATTGAATCTGTTCGTCTAAATTCATATTATAAAAGCTCTTACTATCAGTTCTAAGCTTAGCTACAGTGCAGCTTTAAGTATTGCTTTAGATACTGAAACCCTAACAAGTTGATTAATGACTTGTTCTATCAAAGCGTGTACCCGATCGCTACTGGCGTAACCTATGGAATTATTCTTAACCTTGATGATTGCACCATTGTCAAGCTGTACTGAAGTTTTTTCTGAGTTATAAGTAAGCTTCTGAAAGCGTTCTCACTTGTAGACACGCGATCGCATGAAGCAGCAGATAATAACGTAAAGCCAGCCCTCACTAAGAGTCAGCCATGCCCCAAAATAGCGAAGCTGTTGAATTCCGCGATGTCACCTTTAGCCGCAACCATCAACCCCTGGTATCTAATCTAAATTTCAGCATTCGTCGTGGTGAAGCACTGGTATTACTCGGACGCAGTGGCAGCGGCAAAACAACAACTATGAAACTCATCAATCGCTTGTTTACGCCCACACAAGGACAAGTGATATTTGATGGCATTCCGACAACTGACTGGGATGAAATTAAATTACCGCCGAAAAATTGGTTATGTAATTCAAGAAATTGGCTTATTTCCCCATTTCACAATTGAACGTAATGTTGGCTTAGTTCGGATCTCGAAGGTTGGAAACCAAAGCAAATTAAAACGCGAGTGTATGAACTTTTGCAGCTAGTAGGTTTAGATCCAGCGCAATTTGCCCACCGCTACCCCCACGAACTTTCGGGAGAACGGCAACAGCGAGTCGGGTAGCAAGGGCATTGGCAACCGATCCGCCAGTGTTATTAATGGATGAACCGTTTGGCGCACTCGATCCGATTACGCGGTTGGAAATTCAACAGGAGTTTCGCTCCTTGCAACAGCAGCTGAATAAGACTGTCATCTTTGTAACCCATGATATTCAAGAAGCGTTTGTTTTAGCCTCAAGAATTGGGCTGATGCAGGGAGGGCGTTTAATAGTGTTGGGGACACCGGAGGAATTCTGGCGATCGCCTGAACCAGAAGCGCGGGCTTTTATCAATGTCTGCGTCCTCTAGATGGAGTTGGAGACAATTGATGTTGAACGACTTTTCCTAGTGCGATACGGTGCAGAAATTATTCAGCGCACAGGTGAACACTTTGCTTTTAGTCGGGATTGCAGTGCGATCGCCACACTCGTTGGTATCCCCTTAGGAATTGTAATAACCCGTAAAACGAACCTCCGCCAACCAATTTTAGGTATTGCCAACGTCCTGCAAACAATTCCCAGTCTGGCGCTGTTTGGCTTACTTATCCCCGTGCGCACAATTGGCGGAATTGGGATTATCCGGCGATCGTCGCGCTTACTGTATTCTCTGCTGCAATTATTCGTAACACTTACACTGGGATCACTGGTGTTGATCCAGCGATCCGCGAAGCTGGACGTGGGATAGGAATGACAGATCGACAGTTGTTGCTGCAAGTTGAAATTCCTTAGCAGTGGGTGTTATTTTGGCAGGAGTGCGGGTGGCAACAGTTATTGCTATTGGTATTGCTACAATTGCCGCCGCGATTGGCGCTGGTGGACTGGGAGTATTTATTTTTCGGGGTATTGCGGTGGTGAATAATCAACTGATTCTTGCTGGAGCAATTCCAGCGGCGGCGATCGCTATACTGGCAGATTTAGCAATCGGTTGGCTGGAACGTCGCCTTACCCAAATGAAAAGCAGGGGAGCAGGGGAGCAGGGGAGCAGGGGAGAAAATCTAAACTAAATTTATCTAATGAAAAAGTTTTTTGTTCTATGCTTGTTTACTTTTGGGTTAATTTTGGTGATCGCTAGCTGTAACCCTAACTCTAATTCAACTGGTGGCGGTGATATTGTCATCGCTTCCAAAGATTTTACCGAACAAGATATTTTAGGTGAACTTCTGGCACAGCATATCGAATCAACAACACAGCTAAAAGTTGACCGTCGTTTTCATCTTGGTGGTTCATTTGTTTGCCATCAAGCAATTACCGCTGGTCAAATTGATGCTTATATTGAATATACGGGAACAGCCTTTACTGCTATTCTCAAACAAAAACCCATCGGCGATCCCAAAGCAGTTTACCAGCAAGTTAAAACCACTTATACTAAACAGTTTGGCTTGGAAGTAACTGAGCCTTTGGGCTTTGAAAATACCTTTGCTATTATTGTGCGTGGTGCAGATTCCAGGGCGCTAAATCTGCAAACTCTGTCGCAAGCAGCTAAGCATACACCCCAGTGGCAAGCTGGGTTTGGTTATGAGTTCATCGAGCGCGAAGATGGATTTTCAGGATTAGCTAAAACCTACGGGTTACAGTTTGCTAAATCCCCCCGCGTCATGGACTTAGGTTTGATCTACCGCGCCTTGATTCAAAAGCAAATTGATCTAACTGCGGGTAACTCAACCGATGGACAAATTGCGCGATTAGATTTAACAGTGTTAAAGGATGATTTACACTATTTTCCCCCTTATGAAGCCGCGCCAATAGTGCGTCAGGAAACCTTGAAACAACATCCAGAACTCCGGCAGGCGATCGCGCAGCTAGGCGGACTTATTAGTGAGTCTGAAATGCGTAGTTTAAACTATCAGGTTGAAGGTGAACTCCGTGATATTAAAGAAGTTGTCCGCGAATTTCTACAATCTAAAGGTTTGATTAAGGATTGACAATAAATAGAGTTTCCAACTGAGGTGAGAAAATATTATGGAAACCTTATTTCTAGTCTGTATCCTATTTTATTGCTTCTTGTGAAGGCGTAACTGTAAAGCGGCTAAAACAATATATTCAACAACAAGATTCTCTACCTAAGTCCAAGACCTTGCCCATTATTCACGAGGATAGCGCGTTGACGGGGTTCCCCCCATTGTAGCGACTGCCTGTCTCGACTCCGAGTCTTTGCAGGGGGCGCGGGACTTCTAACAGTTAAAGTTAAACAAATTCAGCCAATAGCTTAGAGTACCCACTGTTTAGGTCATTTCTTAAAATACTTGCTACAGCTCATAAATTGCATTAGCATTTGGGCTAATCATAGTATGTAGTTCCAAACCTGTGAAACAGAAACTGAAAAGTAAGAAAAGCAATAGTGAGCAACTAACTTTACTGCTCCAGGAGGATACTGGTGTTTTAGATTACAAGGATGCGTACCGCCAAATCCGTAACTACCTAGCTGGTCAACATATAGGAGCAACACGTGATGAAGCGCTCTTGGCAGAAGTTATTAAATGCTTATTTTGCAAACTTCACTTAAGAAGACAGCAGCAAAATAATAGTCCAGAAGATTCCTTTATCGTTGCTAAAAAGTACAGACAAGCATTTAGAGAACTTCAGACTCTTCTCCCTGCACTCTTCAGTAGTAAAGCACTCTTCAGTCCTCAAGAAGAATTGTTACTTGATCCAGCCAGCATTGCATATATTGACCAAAAGCTAGAAAGAATTGACCTTGAAAACTGGAATCGGGACCCATTTGGTGATGCCTACGAAGTTTTTATCGGCTCTGCTGTTAGAGGTCAAGAAGGTCAATTTTTCACTCCTCAGAATGCTGTTGAACTGCTGGTCTCCCTAGTAAACCCCCGTCCTGGAGAGAAAATTATTGACCCAGCCTGCGGTGCTGGTGGATTTTTAAATGCTGCTGCACGCCACTTGTTAGCCACTGGCACTTCGCCTGCTGAGGTTACCAATAACATTTTTGGAGTGGACAAGGACAGCTATCTAGTCAGCCTTGCATCTGCACGATTATCGCTTGTTACGCTTGCAAAACCCAATGTATCCTGTGCGGATTCACTAGCTTGGGCAGCAGAAATAGATCGTGAGTTTCCGCTGAAGGACTATATGGGGGAGTTTGATGTTATATTAACGAATCCTCCTTTCGGCTCGCGTATCATTTCAGCATCACCCCAAGTACAAGAATCATTTTTACCTTGGGATACAAATGGCGTTTGGAAAGGCGCACAGGCAAATTTACCCAACTAAAAGAACTTCAGTCTTCAGTACCACCACAAGTTCTCTTATCGAAAATTACTCTCTCTTGTGCGACCTGGCGGACGCATAGCAATGGTCACTCCAGAGAGCCTTGTGTCGCTAAAAACTATCGGTATGTAATTAATTACATAAGAGAGTATGCATTCATACGAGCAGTTCTAGGTATGCCAGAATCCCTATTCAAAGTTTCAAGGTAAGGGCGGAACTCATACAAAAACCTGCTTGTTTGTTGCTCCAAAAGAAAACCAATGAGACTTCAAATGATAGTAAAATTAGCGTGTTTATGGCAGAAGCTAAGTGGTGTAGTCATGATAGCCGTGGGCGTCAAGTAGGACTCGATGAGTTTCCTGAAATTGCTACCAATTACAGTCGATATCTAAGCGGTAATTTAGGCAATTATAGCCACTTGGATTTATCAAGTACCGCTCTCGCTAATTGTAGACAATATTCTAACTCCACGCTACTACAATCCAGATGTTACTACAGAACTATTACTGTTACGGAATACCCATAATTTACTAAAATTGGGAGACCTGATATCTTCAGGGCTGATAAAAGTTACAACAGGTGACGAGGTTGGTAAGCTTGCGTATGGAAGCGGAAACATCCCGTTTGTCAGAACCTCTGATATTTCTAATTGGAAGTGAAAGTAGACCCTAAGCACTGTGTTAGTGAAGAAATTTATCATTCTTTGGCACAAAAACAAGATGTTCAGGAAGGCGACGTATTGATGGTAAAAGATGGAACTTATTTAATTGGTACGTGTGCATTCATTACTAAATATGACCTTCGCATTATCTTCCAGAGTCATATATACAAATTGCGTGTTATGGATCATTCTAAGTTATCTCCTTATCTGCTTCTAGCAGCTTTAAGTTCTGCACCTGTTCGCCAACAGATAAAAAGCCAAGCAGTTCACCCAAGACATCATTGATTCTTTTGGGTGATAGGATTTCTGAGCTTGTCTTGCCCATCCCAAAAGATGAGGTTACTACGAGAGCGTGTAACACAAACGGTCAAGCAATCAATAGAGGATAAGATTGAAGCGCGGGAGCTTGCCCGAAGCCTGTCTTGAGTTAGTCGGAATAGTAGGACAGACCAGCAACAGTTAACTCACCACGGAAATTTCTACTTACCCAGTCTTGCTCTAATGTCATTTAAAAAGTTTTATAGATTTTCACTAGCGACAAGCAATGGAGCCGAAATATCAGTAAATATTAAGCTGTAAACAAAAGGGCAACGTAAAAACCAGAACTCACTCCGGGTAGAAGTTTCGCTATTAAAATATCTTGGGCAAATTGGGGAAGATGCGCTTGTAATCTTAAAGGTCTGTACCAAAAGGCTTTAGAATCATCTTTACCTTCGGTGAAATCCTTACTCTAGCTAATGTTAGTAACAGTAATTTAGTAGGAGCCGTCCTCTTCAAAAATTCCAGCTTCTTCATAATTTTTATGAATTCGCTTTATCAGTTGTTGTGTCTCTGATACAGAGCGATTTTTCTGTATCTCATTTCCTCAGCACTTATCCAGGATATATTCTCAGCAGTATGACCAGAAAAAATGTCAAGAGTATTAGCCTTCAACGGGTTCATGTGACCAACTTGAAATTTAGATTCTCCATGAGTAGGATTTTCTAATTCTTGTTTTAATTCATTGAAATACATTTTTTCCATTGTAATAGGGCAACGACGAGATTCTGACGATACCTCACCTTTTAAAGTAATCCTGCTTTTCTAGAATTTCTATAAGATTAATAGGAAAGTCATAAAATTCAAGAATTTGGACAACTAATTTATACTCTACTTGTAAACAATTTTGATAAAGAGCGAAGTGAACAGATTTAGGATGAGCTTCCCATCGTTTCTCGCGGTTTGTTTGATGACCGCCAGTTTGACCTCTATCGGTGAGATAAGTTTTGGTTGTGATTTTTGAATAAGCTTTATTAAAAAATGAGTAATTATCAGGATTACTCTCCTTGTTTGTCAAGAAAGATTTAAGCTTCATAACACGAATAGGAAAATCATCCACATCCAGTAAACATTATCATGCCGATGAATTTGACCATCTAGTATTTTGCCTCTGTAATCAATACATTGAAATTTCTTTTTAGCCAATAAATTTAAATTTTCACATATAGCCTTGTCATTTAATACCCCGTCAAATGCATTAATTACTGCCTCAAATATTTGAATACAATCTTCATAACTAGCATATCTTGGATCTAATGTGTTAAAAAGGAGGAACAAACCAATGTGCTGTGTAATTTGCAGCTCCACCTTTTCCCAAACTATTTGGCTTAAAAAAACTGAAGCGAAAAGAGCGATGAAAACACATAATTAGCTGCTTGCTGACTACTCTGGCATCCTATATAAAAATAAGTATTGTATAGTGTTTGATTTGTTAAAAAAATTTGTTCTACTTTTTTTATACAAGGTGTTTGCATTAAAGTTTCTCCTTTTAATTGTTCCACTTTGTAGAGAAGCCTTTTAGTGTTCCAAATTTCTTCAAATTCATTCTCTACAATTACTTTAATAGAATCTAAAAGAATTCACTCTTCCACCTCAATGCCATAGTTGGCAAAGAGAGCAGTTACAGATATTCCAAGCGCTTTAGCCAGCTTTTCCGATGTTTTCTAGCGAGGGATTACGCTGCCCTCTCTCAATACTTGAGATGTAAGTCCGGTGCAATTCGAGCTCTCAGCTATCTTCTTGGGAAAGATCTAGTTCTCGCCTACGTCGTCTAATAGCTTTCCCAAAGCGCTGGTTAATATCCGGTTTGCTCTTGTTTGCTCACTGCATAATGATGAGGGAGTGCAGATAATAAATCTACATACAATGAATAACGTTTTGAAGACTATAAATCACATTTAGTGACTTCCTATTGACTCATCATTACACCTAACTATGACGAATCCACCAATCTACGACCTCGAAATGGGTAATACAGGTGTGCCCAGCTAGTCTCCAAAGGAACCTATTCTAGACACTGATAGACATCAGTGAAGACCCTGCTCAAGCTAAGGTGAGAAAAAAGAAAGTATTATGCCGATAGGCGCAGAAAATTAATTATCACCTATAACTTTGAATACAAGTCTACTTCAGCGATTGAAAAATCAAGTTAGTTATGGAAGCTGAATACTGGCTGCGAAAGCTTTATTGTCAAATCTGTAGCAATTGGCTAAGTAACACTGAACTGTAATAAAGTTGGTTCAGGTATAGATTGTGGAGGCTCTTGATGCGTGTTGCTACAGAAACAAACAGTTGACGCTAGTAGTATTTCATCTGTGTTCTGCTGCACTGATTGCGTGTCGAAACCAGCATCGGGCTGCCTTTGTGCAACCGCTGCGTAGCAAACGAGCAATGGTTGTTTCAGCCCATCCTTTAGCAAGTCAAGCAGGGTTGGAAATATTACGCAAAGGTGGCAATGCGGTAGATGCGAGCAGCAACAGCGTTTGCAATTTCAGTAGTAGAGCCGTTTTCGAGAGCAGGTGGTGGCGGTGATGGTTTGCTACTACATTCCGCTAAAACAGGCGAAATGAAGGCGCTGGACTTCCGCGAACGCGCTCCCTTAAAAGCAGCGCGGAATATGTACTTAGATGAACAAGGAAAGGTGCGCCCGAATGCTAGTGTTGATGGTTATTTGTCAGTAGCAGTACCTGGGACAGTTGCAGGGCTTTATCAAGTGCATCGCCAGTACGGAAAGTTGCCTTGGGCTACTCTAGTTGCACCATCTATTATTTATGCCCAAATGGTTTTGTTGTCTCAGAGCGATTTGTGACGGCAGCCGAAAACCGAAAAAGTAATTTTGAATAATCCAGCGGCTCGTCAAGTGTTTACGCGCAATGGGGCGATGTATGAACCGAGAGATAAGCTAGTACAAAAAAGATTTAGCACGGACTTTAGAAGCTGTTGCTAAGAACCCACAAAGCTTTTATGTAGGAAATATTGCTAGCGCGATCGCCTCTGACATGAAAAAAAATGGCGGTTTAATTACACTGCAAGACCTTAAATCATATAAACCTATCTGGCGTACTCCGATTTGTGGTAATTTCCGCTCCTCCCGGATCTGTCAATGCCGCCGCCTTCATCTGGGGGTGTCCATTTATTGCAGATTTTAAATATTATCGGTGACACCGATCTTAAATCTCTAGGATGGCATCATCCAGATGCGCTGCACCTCATGGTAGAAGCAATGCGAATTGCTTATGCCGATCGCTCTGAGTATTTGGGCGATCCAGATTTTGTCAAAGTGCCAGTCGATCAACTCACTAGCCGCGCCTATGCTGCAAAGAGGCGACAGGAAATCCGCATAGACAAGGCACAACAATCAACTGAGGTAAAGCCAGTAGACAAAGAAACGCTACAGCGCTACACCAAAGCAAACGAATCTCCTGATACCAGTCATCTTACAGTTGTTGACGAACAGCGCAATGCTGTCAGCCTGACATTTACAGTTAATTACGGCTTTGGTTCCGGCGTTGTCACATCTGGAACTGGTATTCTGCTAAATGACGAGATGGATGACTTTGCTGCTGCTCCGGGTGTACCGAATGCCTATGGGCTTGTAGGTGGAGATGCAAATGCAATCGCACCGCGTAAAACACCGCTATCAGCATGACACCAACAATTGTCACCAAAACAATCGCCTCCGCATGGCAACTGGTGCGCCTGGTGGCAGCACGATCATTACAACCGTGCTGCAAATTATCTTTAATGTGCTTGAATACAACATGGACGCTGGTGCAGGTTGTTTCTGCTTCCCGGATCCATCACCAATGGTTGCCTGATGAATTAAGGGTAGAACCGTTTGGCTTAGATATTGCCACTATTCAAGAACTGCGCCGTCGCGGACACAATATTAAAAAGCGATCGCCTTGGGGGTAATGCTAATGCGATCGTAGTTACAGCAGACGGCAAGTTGGAAGGTGCAGCCGATCCCCGCGGAGAAGGTTCCCCAGTGGTTTCTAATTTATTTACCATGAAGTAAGGTTAAGGTTAATGTTTAGCAACGTGCTGCTGTATTTGCGATCGCAAACTCCTGCGCTCTGGCACTAGGTACTAAAGCCCACCCTGCTTTCATCAGCTTTTGGTAAGTTGCCCAACCTTTAGAACCTCCAGGTACATGGTAGTCTGGTACAGCATATTGCCTAAAAGCTGTGTATGGTTGCCAAGGTTGATTTGGTGCAGTCTGCAAGTGCAAAATCTTCTCTCCATTTGCACCCAATTGAGATAACCAGCACATTTGTCCACGCATAAGAAACTCCTCAGATTCAATAAAGGGGGAAGTCGTTAACCAGATTTAGTTGATGTTGTACTCAGGCTGTAGCAATTACGGTTTAATCGTGATGAAGATACCTTTAGAGGCTTCCACTGTTTCTCTCTTGAGGCAACTACCAAACCTAGCTATTTAAACACATAATATCTCTTTGTCAGTTCTTTATTATCTTCATCGGATACTCTGACATTTAGTTCCTACTCCCTGAGATATCTTCCTTGAGTAGGAATTAATACCTATTGTATGTTCGTTTGTAAATTAGTGTGTAGTAACCGTTACAAACATTGCTTTTTTGCCTAATTCTGCATATATAGTTCTTAAGATTGATGGAGCATAGCAATTCCCGACAATCCTGCGAATTTCCGCTACTAGATGAGTGTAAGTAGTGTCATTTAAGACTGGCACTGTGCTGGCAATTGAAACTGGTTCAGCCAAATCAATCCATGACTTGCAACCGCCATATTCTGAACGATAAGGAATGATTTGCGCTTGGTTAGTTTGTAAACCCGCAGCAGAAGTAGATAAAGTGGTTGTCGTGGTTTCCATTTCAGGCGATCACTAATAAATTGCTCGTTCCAAATATGGAATGGTAGCAACGCTCTCACAAATAGTTGATCACTGACTGGCAAAATATCGGTAATTTCAGCCCAGCTACCGATCCGAACTGTTTCTGGATGCCAGCCAGAAGCTACCGGCTCTACTTGACTTGCATAATCTGGCTTTAGGAGTAAGGTTGTTGATGCTCGTAAGTTGGGTAGAGTAAAGTGCAATCGTGAGCAACTTTAAAACGCCCATTTTGTTCATGAATGCCGCCTTTGTAATAACACAATCATTTGCCTTGTTCTAAAGCATCTACAGCAACAGCCCATTCTTTAAGTGCATGAGTAGTGTTTGATTGCATATTATTTACCTCAGACACATTTAATACAGATAAATAAATTTGGTGGAGACAGGGCTTCCTGCTCCACCATTTCAGTATTGATTAATGCCTTTAAAACGGCAACACAAATTAAATAGACGTTTTAGACGTTATTCTTGACAAGCGTGACTTATCAACTCCGCTGGGTAAGTACAGGGATAAAGCAAACTTGTTTACCAATCTGCCTGCCGTTGCTTAAAAGGTTCGCCAGCAAAAGGTTGTACACCAATAGCAGGATACGCATCGTCATTAGGACCAAAAATCCGTGCCACCGCTTCATAAATATAGCTGGTAATGCTATCAAGCATTCTGTAAACACCCATATAACTACCCTCCTGCTCACTTACGATAATGGCACTTATCGAGATGTATGCATTCTAGTGTGGATATACTTTAATTACGATTGGCGCTTAATCATTTGAGTGTATTTGTAATACTTATTTGATTAAGTTTGTAATACTTTAGATTTCGTTTAAGTTGGATGTTTACTCTCAACTGCGGAATCCGTTTCTATTTAAATGTTATGTCCATAACCCATTTTTAAAAAATAATTAAACTTAGTAGCAAATTAGAGCTTTGTTATTTCCATCTACTCAAATCTATTTTTACTACTATTACCATTTCTAAAATATTACATGGCATAGCAATAAGCTAAAACCAGGAAAATTGCTCTCAATTACCTGTTTTGGAAAACAATATCAAAATACCTTGACACAATTATGGTAATTTTTACTATAATTAGAAAGTCTAGCTAAAAAGCTGTGCGATGACAACTTTCCCAACTTGTACAATCCAAATCAGCAACAGGACTTACCAACTCCAGAACTCACGCTTACCTCTGAGGATTACAGCCTTTTAACTGACCTTTACCAACTGACGATGGCAGCTTGTTACACAGGTGAAGGTTTAGAGCAAAAATGGGCAAGCTTTGAGCTATTTGTGCGTCGATTGCCAGATAATTTTGGCTATTTGATTGCAATGGGGCTAGCACAAGCATTGGACTATTTAGAGAAATTCCGTTTCAGTCCAACCCAGATAGCTGCTTTACAAGCGACAGGAATTTTTGCGAATGCAACTGACCGTTTTTGGTCATTACTGGCTGAGGCGCGTTTTGGTGGCGACGTTTGGGCAGTACCAGAGGGAACAGCAGTTTTTGCTGCTGAACCACTACTGCGGATAGAAGCACCGCTTTGGCAAGCGCAACTGGTGGAAACGTACCTGCTGAATACGCTGAACTATCAGACTTTGGTGGCAACACGGGCGGCTCGGATTCGGGATGGCGGGATCAACGGCAAGGTTGCTGGAATTTGGCACACGACGGGCGTTTAGTCCCCAAGCGTCTTTGTGGGCGGCGCGGGCGGCGCTGGCAGCTGGATTGGATGCAACGTCTAATGTATTGGCAGCGCTCCAGTTGGGACAAAAGCCGAGTGGGACAATGGCTCATGCTTTGGTTATGGCTCTTACGGCAATTCAAGGCAGTGAAGAGCAGGCTTTTTTACTGCTCACCGCTATTTTCCGGGTGCGCCATTGTTAATTGACACCTACGATTCAATTGCGGCTGCCAAAATGCTGGCAAAACGAGTGCGCTCAGGAGAGATGGAATTAGCTGGAGTTCGCTTAGATTCTGGTGATTTGGTCGGATTGTCCCAGCAAGTGCGATCGCTGCTTCCGGGTGTAGGGATATTTGCCAGTGGCGACTTAGATGAGTGGGAGATTGCCAAACTTAAAGCAGCGGATGCTTGCATTGATGGCTATGGAATGGGAACGCGATTGGTTACGGGAACACCAGTAAATGGAGTGTACAAACTGGTTGAAATTGATGGTATTCCGGTGATGAAACAATCAACTGGCAAGTTAACTTATCCTGGTCGCAAGCAGATTTTTCGCTGTTTTGCAGGAAAAAATGTTTTATACGACCGATTGGGATTAGTCACAGAAACTGCCGATGAGGGACAACCTTTGTTACAACTGGTGGTTAAGCAGGGCAACGGGTACAACAGCCAGAATCTTTGGCAGAAATTCGTGAACGTACGACTGCTTCAGTTGCCAGTCTGCCAGATAAAACTGGAATCTGGACAATCCCACACCGCTACCACAGAGATTTCTCCAACATTCCGCAAGTTAACCGAGCAAACACAGCAGAGACATACAGCTTAATACAGATAGTTAAAATGAAAAGAGTTGCACTGTTTGGCACAAGTGCCGATCCGCCCTGGCTGGACATCAATCAATTCTCTGCTGGCTATCTAAACGTTATGACTGGGTGGCGGTTTGGGCAGCAGATAATCCGTTTAAGTCTCATCAGACACCATTGGAACATCGGGCGGCGATGCTGCGGTTACTGATTGAAGATATACCGTCGCGGCAAAATATTGTTTTCATCCAGAAAGTAGCTACAGAACGATAGAAACGCTGGAAAAGGCTAAAGAACGTTGGGGTGCTGATGCAGATTTTACGTTGGTGGTTGGTTCAGATTTGGTAAAGCAACTGCCCGGTGGTATCGAGTTGAAGATTTATTGCGGCAAGTCAAGTTACCTGATAGTGCAACGACCAGGCTATGTAGTAGAGGATGTTGATTTACACCAGTTGCGGCAGCTAGGTGCGAACTGTCGCGATCGCTGATATGACTGGTCCAGATGTTTCCTCCACAGCGTATCGTAAACATGGAGACACCCAAGCTTTAACACCTCCGATTCAGGCATATATTCATCAAGAGCATTTGTACAAATGCGAGGACACCAAAGAAAGATTGCGAGCAGATCCGATAAACATACAGACGTTAGCTAATTTCAAAGTTGGCGTTGATAACGTGATTTTCTCTGTCGATACCTCACTCCAACGGCTGTTAGTTCTGTTAGTGATGCGACAGCAAGAACCATTTTTAGGTCAATGGTGTCTTCCGGGTACGCTGGTACGTCAAGGAGAGTCTCTAGAAGATGCGGCGTACCGAATTCTGGCGGAGAAAATTCGCGTGAAAAATCTGTATCTTGAGCAGTTGTATTCCTTCGGCGGACCAAATCGTGACCCGCGTGAAGCAATAGATAGTTACGCGGTACGTTATCTCTCGGTAAGTTACTTTGCCTTAGTGCGGTTTGATGAAGCGGAATTGATTGCCGATAGAGTTAGTGGAATTGCTTGGTATCCGGTAAACCAAGTGCCGCAATTAGCTTTTGACCACAACGAGATTTTGGCTTATGGAGATCGGCGATTGCGGAATAAGTTGGAGTATAGCCCGGTTGCTTTTGATGTGTTGCCGGAAGTATTTACTTTAAGTGACCTCTATCAGCTTTACGCGACTATTTTTGGGAGAAAACTTTGCTGATTATTCTAATTTTCGGGCGCGTCTACTGAAGCTGGGGTTTTTATGTGATACAGGTCTGAAAGTATCACGGGGTGCAGGTCGTCCGGCTAGTTTGTATCGGTTTGACGCCGAGGCATTTGCCCCATTTAAAGATAAGCCGTTAATTTTTGTTTAATTAACTACCAAAATATGATTCCAGACAAGTGTTCTAATATTCATGAAAGCACCAAATTCGTTCAGAAATTGGCCGCTTGATGCAATTGATAGAGAAATTATCAATGCTTTAGGCAAAAGATTTGCATATGTTAAAGCGGCTGCAAAAAGTTCAAACAAAGTGAAACAAGTGTCAAGGCACCAGAAAGATTTAATACGATGTTGCAGCAAAGGACGTATTTGGGCTGAGTCGGCAGGCTTAAACCCAGACGTAATTGAAAAGCTATACCGAGATTTGATCAATTATTTCATTGATGAAGCACACAACTCTTGAAACATTGGGCATATGTTAAAGCTCTTAAAGAGTGCTAAAATTCAAACTCCATATATTGTTGAAAATTGCAATCGAAAATCTAAAATTAAACTCTAATATAGTGCGATCGCTCAAATTAATCCCACAATTGGTGATTTAACTGGCAATGCTCGCCAAATTTTGACGGCGGCGGAACTTGCCGCCAAGCAGGGTGTCTGGTTGTTGTTGACACCAGAACTCTCTTTGTGCGGCTACCCACCGCGCGACTTGCTGCTAGATCCCAGCTTTATTGAGGCGATCGCTACTACATTGCAACAACTGGCGCATGAGATTTGCCGCCGCAGTTAGCGGTATTGGTAGGTTGCGTTGAGCGCAATCAGCGATCGCTTGCTCTTGGTGGTAAGCCCTTATTTAACAGCATCGCTTGGTTGGAACAGGGCAAAATCAAGCAAATTTTTCACAAGCGCCTGTTGCCTACTTATGATGTTTTTGACGAACATCGCTACTTTGAACCTGGTCTGCAAATTAATTCTTTTACTCTGGATAACATCCATATTGGTGTCACTATTTGCGAAGACTTATGGAACGATGAAGAGTTTGGGGAAAGCGTAGCTATGCAGTTAATCCGATTGCTGACTTAGCTCAAATTGGTGTTGATTTGATGATAAATTTGTCCGCTTCGCCCTACAGTGTCAAAAAGCGGCAGTTACGCGAAGCAATGCTACGACACGCTGCTGTTCGTTATCGGAACACCTATCCTCTACGGCAATCAGGTAGCGGCAAATGATGACTTGATTTTGATGGTTGTAGTGTAGGTTTTAACCGTGTGGGTGAAATAGTATGCCGCGCCCGTGCTTTCGAGACAGATTTAGTAGTAGTAGAATTTGACGAGCAACAGCGGGATTTACAGTCGAGTTCCATTGTACCGGTGCCAGATGCAGATGAGGAAATCTGGAATGCTCTAGTTTTGGGTGTGCGCGACTATGCCCGTAAATGCGGCTTTTTTAAGGTGGTGATTGGTTTAAGTGGAGGGTTGATTCATCACTTGTGGCAGCGATCGCCTCTTCTGCACTGGGAGCAACCAATGTCCTGGGTGTACTGATGCCTTCTCCCTACAGTTCCGATCATTCAATTGCTGACGCTTTGGAATTAGCTCAAAATCTGGGTATCCAGACGCACACTTTGGCGATCGGGGAGTTAATGCAAAGCTATGATCTCAGCTTAGGCGATTTGTTTGCTGGAACAACCTTTGGGCTGGCAGAGGAAAATATTCAATCGCGGATTCGGGGAACTTGTTAATGGCGATCGCTAACAAGTTTGGCTATCTCCTCTCTCCACGGGCAACAAGTCAGAAATGGCTGTCGGCTACTGCACCCTCTACGGCGACATGAACGGCGGCTTAGCCGTAATTGCCGATGTTCCTAAAACCCGTGTCTATTCTTTGTGTCACTGGCTCAATACTAAGGGGTTAATCGGTCAAAATTCATCACCCATTATCCGCCAAACATTCTTACTAAGCCTCCCAGTGCCGAACTTAAACCTGGTCAAATGGATCAAGACTCGCTGCCACCCTACGACATCCTGGACGACATTTTGCAACGACTAATTCATCATCACCAATCTGCTGCTCAAATTATCGTAGCTGGTCATGATCCAGCCGTTGTAGACCGCGATCCAGCTGGTGGCTCGTGCCGAATTTAAACGCCGACAAGCTCCGCCTGGATTGAAGATTACAGATCGCGCTTTTGGTACAGGCTGGCGGATGCCGATCGCTAATAAGTGGGTTTTTAGTAAGTACCTACCAGACTGAAACAATCCCTGCTCCTCCCAACCTGCTTTTCTTCAGAATGAACTACCTTGACCAAATTGTTCTGTCAGAGTTTCTGATGCTTCTTGGTTCACAAAGATTAAAAATTGTAGCTAAATTTACAAAACTTTGATTTCAGCATAGAAAAGTCCTAAGATTAGTAGCAAGAGATACTGTTTGCTTTGATTTATGATGGACTTCGATGCGACCATAGACTGGGAAGAGGCATTTATGTATCGACCGGGTCAAAGGTTGAACTAAAATCTCAGCCTGGAACCTGCGATATTGTTGCCTACTACGAACCGATGATGGTTCCGCCTGTCTGGTTAGTTAATGATCCGCGACCTCGATATGCCCATGAACTGCAAGTAATTTCGTATCAGATTTAGAGAGAATAGGCTTTAAGTACCTTCCTAACTAACAATTATTGCTGTAATACTTTGATGAAACACACCATCTGAAAAATCTGCACGTGCGACTTTTTCATGGATTTCCAAGTTAGCTAGACGTAACCCATTGACTATTTCCCGCTGGGTTCTACTTTGGGCAATAGTTGGCGTAGTTTGTGGTCTGTTTGCTGCATGTTACTGGCTAGTCCTGGAATGGATTACTCATAGCTTGGAAGTCTTTACAGGAACTAGTTTACTAATTGTGATGCCACTAGCTGGCTTATTTATCGGTCTAGTAATTCATTTTCTAGGCAATTCTGGTGAGATTGGCTTACTTGTTGATAACATTCACTTGCGTGGCGGACGGCTTGATACGCGCGAGCATCTTCAATGATTCTTGCTTCCCTGGCAAGCATTTCCGTAGGAGGTAGTGCTGGACCGGAAGCTCCTTTAGTTCAAGTGACAGGCTCTTTCGGTACCTGGGTTGCTGACCGCCTGCAATTGCAAGTGAAAATTTCAGAACCCTTAGTCTAGCAGGAATGGCTGCTGGCTTTACAGCCCTTTTGGTGCTCCCTTGGGCGGGGCAATTTTTGCCCTAGAAATTTTGCACCATCAACATGTTTTAAAGTATTACGAAGCAATCTTGCCCTGCTAATTGTTTCTAGTTGCGCTAGTTATGTAGTCTTGTTGTGCTCACGCCTAGAACTCGCACCTACCTGGAATTTCCCCAGTACCAGTTGGATAATATTGATGACTTTGCGATGGCGATTGTGTATGGTGTTGTGGGTGCTATGGCTGGCTGGCTATTCATCCTGATTTTTCGATTTTGCGATCGCCTGTTTGCCAGTTTACCTGGCTCCTGTCTACGGACAACTCTGGCTGGTCTAGGGCTTGGTATCCTAAAGCGTGGTGAATAGTAATGGTCAGGAGCGAAGGGAGGTATTGTAGTGATGCA
>JAUJND010000090.1 GCA_030446505.1 Chroococcidiopsidaceae cyanobacterium YX2bin18
AAGTCTCTCTTCAGATCTGTCTTCAGACTCTAAAATGAATACCTGATTACGTCCTTGTCCAGGTAGAGATCCTTAGTCATCTCCAATACTATCCGTATGTATTTCTTAATTTTCTGTTCGGGCATTTTTTAGTAAAACGAACACGCGCATAGGATTTGTCATCTTTGCTTTTATTCTCGTTACTAATCTTAGTCAAATTCCGTGTTTATCGTGCAAACATCTGTTAATGAAAAGCTGACGACAATATATATCTAGGTCGATGCCGTATTCTGAGTTTATTACTATCCAAGGAATGTTAGGTACAGCAGTCTGTCAGATTAAGAACGTGTGAAGCGTAAGGTTAGATGAAAAAATTCCCCCATTCAGTTAAACAACCTAAACCGAGTCATATTCAAAGTCTGCGGTTCTTGTTACTAAGTCGCACCAGCATTACCTTAGGTGTCTTAACTTTACTAGCTGGATTTGCTGGGGGTGCGTGGTGGTTAAGAATTTTTGTCTATCAACAGTTAGCGCCCCTAGTCGAAGAGAATCTTACTCAAACGCTGAATAGACCAGTGCTGCTAGGAACAGTGGAACGGTTTTCACTCACTGGTCTAACATTTGGTGCGTCATCTATGCCTGCAACAAAAACTGATCCAGACACTGTTTCAGTCGATGCTGTAGACGTGGCGTTTGACCCTTTGCGGCTGCTGTTTACTCGCACGTTGAAGCTAGATGTCACATTAATCAATCCAGATATTTACATTGAACAGGATGCCCAGGGGCGTTGGACTTCTACCACACTTGAGGCAGAAGAAAAGGCGGGAGCGATTAAAACCGATTTAGATAAAATTTGGTTTCGCAATGCGGACTTGGTGCTTGTGCCAAATGCTGAAGCTAGGAAGCGAGGGGCAAGTACCCTGGAGTCTAAAAAAAGACTGTTATTAGCAAGCACACAAGTTAACGGTTTCGCTCAATTTTTAGAGGACAACCAGCTAGTTCAGTTTGAACTGAGCGGTCAAATGGCTAGGGGTGGCACTCTAGAAATGCAAGGAGGGTACCGCCCAAGCAGCCAACAGTCTAACTTACAAATCCGAACTCAAAACGTGCTTGCTTCTGATGTAACTCGGTTAATTCCTTTACCACTGGATTTGCAGGCAGGACGAGTTGACGGCAACTTGGAGGTTCAACTAAGAAAACAACAAACTGAAGTTTTTGGTACTGCTGTACTTAAGGCGGTTAGAGTTCAAATCAACCAACTGCCTCAGCCATTTCTAAATTCCCAGGGAACGCTACGTTTCAAAGGAACGCTAGTTGGGCTGGATAATGTTTCAACTAGCTATGGCAAGATTCCGGGAATTATCAACGGCATTATCAATACCGAAGCTGGCTACAATCTCTTCGCCCATATACCAGCAACTAGTGTGGCGAATGCCCAGCAGACGTTGAATATCCAACTGCCTGTTAGTGTTAGCGGCGCTGTTAAAGCTGATGTCAAGTTAACTGGGTCAATCTTGAAACCTATCCTATTAGGAACGGTTGTCACCACAAAACCAGCCCGCATTGACCGAGTTGATTTTAGTAACATTCAAGCGGGCTTTGCGTTTTCTGCTGCTGATTCTGTAACTGCTTTCAAAGACATCGTAGCAACACCAACAGTAGGTGGTAAAGTCACTGGCTCTGGAATTGTCCAACTGGGGCAAAAGGGAGGCATCGGGTTTGATTTAGTAGGTCAAAATCTACCAGGGGATGCGATCGCTCGTCTTTACGGTGTTTCACCTCAAATCCGCATCGGTACTGTTTCAGCCACAACTGCGATTTCTGGTACTCCGACCAAACCCCAGACAATTGTTAACTGGCAGGCTTTAGGCGCTACTTACCCCGCCCAAGGCGAAATTTTGATTGCTGATACAAATACTCTTATTTTTCGCGACACTATTGTCAGCGTGGCGGGTGGCACTGTTCGGGCGGCTGGACAGTTAGTTAATAAGCGTTGGCAGGCATCGGTACAGGCAAATAATGTCCAATTAGGGCGTTTAGCACAAGTTCCCCCAGCCTTACAAGCGCCCCTAAGCGGCAGATTTAACTTCTCAGGAACTACGGCTTCTTTCCAACCGGAAGCAATTCAGGCAACTGGTACTGGACAAATT
Organism: Chroococcidiopsidaceae cyanobacterium YX2bin18; assembly: GCA_030446505.1. Taxonomy (GTDB): domain Bacteria; phylum Cyanobacteriota; class Cyanobacteriia; order Cyanobacteriales; family Chroococcidiopsidaceae; genus JAHHHE01. The sequence continues at coordinate 2,130 of JAUJND010000090.1, forward strand.
CAGGTTGCTGGCGGCACAGTCACAGCTTCAAGTATTCAACTAGCCGCAGGGCGTTGGCAGGCTCAACTCCAAGCTACTGGGGTTCAGTTAGGGCGTTTGGCACAAGTTCCCCCAGCTTTACAAGGCTCTTTGATTGGTAGATTTAACCTCTCAGGAACTACGGCTTCTTTCCAACCTCAAACAATTAGTGGTACTGGTCAGGGGCGTTTAAATGTAGCTGGTGGAACAGTTACGGCAACTAATATTCAGTTGGCTCAAGGTAAGTGGCAGGCTTTGGTCAATGCCTCACAAGTTCAACTGAAGCAATTTTCTCAAGATTTACGGGGTCAATTCAGTGGTCAATTGAGGCTAGCAGGAACGCTGAATGCCAAATTATCTGACATTCGTGGCGCTGGAAGTGTAGGTTTTTCTCAAGGAATTGGTCTAGTCCAGCAACCTCTTACAGCTGTGGTTGGTTGGGATGGTAAAAAGATAATTGTCCAGCAAGCAACCGCGCCAAACTTAAACGCTAGTGGACTGATCTTTGCCAGAGTTGAAGGAGTAGGTGCGCCAGAAATTACCGGACTAAATCTCAACGTTCAGGCACAAAATTACAATCTGCAAGATTTACCCTTTGCGCTTCCTAACGCCGTAACCCTAGTTGGAAAAGGTGATTTTGCTGGACGGGTTAGTGGTACTTTACCCACACCAAATGTAGTGGGTTCGGTGCGGCTGCGTGACTTGGTGGTAAATAACCTTGCTTTTGATCCGATTTTAACTGGAGATCTCCAAGTGGGTCCAGGGCGCGGGGTGGAGTTGGCGGTAACAGGCGAGCAAGACCGCATTGCCTTCAACTTAGACCCAAATTATCGCCCAACATCGTTTTTGGTTCAACGCGACCAGGCATTAGCAGTTGGTCAATCCCAAGGAGAAAATCTCCTGGTCAATGTTGAGAATTTCCCCTTAGCAGCACTCAATCTCAGTTCTCCTAATCCTGTTGTTCCTGGTTTGGTTACTGGCTTATTGACGGGAGATTTTCAGATTAATCAGGCGCAGTCTACCTTAGTGGGAGATGTGGCGATCGCTCAACCCGCGATCGGTCGAATTAAAGGCGATTCTTTTGTCGGTCAGGTGGGCTACGCAAATGGTGTTACAACCCTAACTAACGGGGAATTTACCCTGGCTGATAGTCGTTACGCTTTAGCGGGTAGCTTTAGCCAAAACAGGAATAATCCCCAATTTCAAGGTCGAGTTAACATCACACAAGGTCAAATCCAAGACGTTTTAACTGCACTACAGTTATTTGAGTTGCAAGACTTCAGCAGAGGTTTGCAGCCCCCAACATATGCACGTGCAAGTGAACTTAGAACCTTGCCCGTAGGTCTACCAGAATCTCCCCTACTGACACAACTACGCCGTTTCTCTGAAATTGAAGCGCTGCTACAACAACAACGCCAACAGCGCCGGGATAATCTTTCGCTGCCTGCTCTTGCTGATTTAGAGGGGACTTTCAACGGAGAAATTTCTGTAGATGGTTCTTTACAAGGGGTAGCGGTGAACTTTGATCTGGAGGGAACAAACTGGGAATGGGGTGATACAATGCTAATCGTGATTGCTGGAAGGCAGCTTTAAAAACGGCGTTTTGACCCTGCTATTTGAGGATTGAATCTGAAGAGACGCTTCTAGCTTTCAATGGTCAGGTTGGCGGAACCCAACAATCTGGTCAGCTACAAATGAGGAATTTTCCTGTGTAGAGGTGCTGGATAATTTTGTCAGGTTGCCAAATGATGTGCAACTTACAGGCAAGCTGAATGCTACGGCAACCTTAGCAGGTAGCGTTGGTAACTTCGCCAAGCAGTTGGGGAATTACAACTCAATAATGGAACTGTGAATCAGAAGCAGGTAGAGTCAGCGTTGGGTAGTTTCAGCTATGCTAATGCCCGGTTGAACTTTTGGCAGTAATGTAGTAGTTTCTGGTCCAGAACCGATCGCAATTAGTGGCAGTATTCCCTTTCAGTTACCTGCTGAGGTTAAACCAGACAACAATCAAATTCGTCTAGATGTCAATGTCCAAAATGAAGGATTAGCGCTGTTAAATTTATTCACCAATTCTGTTCTCCGGCAAGATGGTCAAGGTGAAGTGCAACTCCAGGTACGTGGAACTACACAGCAGCCAGTGGCAACAGGAATTGCTACCGTGAACAATGCCACTATTACGGCTGAGGCACTACCAGAACCGCTAACAAATGTGACGGGAACGCTCCGGTTTGATTTCGACCGCATTTCTTGCTGAAGGTATCCAAGGTAAGTTCAGTAACGGTCAAGTAGTGGCTCAGGGGCGTGATTCCCATTTTCAAAACCTTGCAGCCGAATGATCCAGATTTCACTAATCCCCTTACCGTTTCTTTAGACCAACTGGCACTAAAATTGCAGGATCAGGCTTGTGGCGGAGCTAGCGGTAATGTCATAATTACTGGTTCGGCGCTTAGTCCGGTAATTGGTGGTGAGGTGCGGTTGGCTGACGGTGAGGTGTTGCTGGCTGATGCTAATGCTACTACGACACCCACGATTAACGGTGGTAGAAGTACTATAGAAGCACTCAGGCAGGTTGAAGAAAGTAGTAGGGTTAATGCTGACGCTGGGATTGTGCCAGATTTTAATAATCTGCGGCTGACCCTGGGCGACGACATAGCAATTATTCGCCCACCCATTCTTAATTTCCAGGCAACTGGCACACTCATGCTTAATGGTACGCGAAATGATATTCGCCCGGCTGGAACTATTAGCTTGCGTCGCGGTAGCGTAAATTTGTTTACTACCCAGTTTGTCCTTGCTCGTGACTATGAACACACGGCAACCTTTACCCCAAATCAAGAACTTGACCCAACCCTGGATATCCGGCTTGTAGCGGCAGTACCGGAAGTAACCCAGAGGCAAGCTCCCTCATCCTCGGTATCTAGTGAGATCGCAGAAGTGTTCTCTCCTAACGTGGGCGGGTTAGAAACAGTTCGTGTTGAAGCTAGAGTGACAGGTCCTGCTAGCCAACTTTTTGATAATTTGGAACTGACAAGTGATCCAGCCCGCAGTCAGTCGGAAATTGTGCTCTGATTGGCGGTGGCTTTGTAAACACTTTAGGAGGAGGCGATAGTGGTCTGGGACTTGCCAATCTTGCCAGTTCTGCTTTACTAGGAAACTTTCAGGGAAGCATTACTAATATTGGTAATGCGATTGGTTTGAGTGGAACTGCGGTTATTTCCTTACAGTCACTAGCGAAGAGCGATCGCGCAACTCAACATTAGCTTTGGCTGAAGCAGGTATTGATATCTCTCGTAATATTTACTTTTCCATCCTCAGGTTTTAGTAGCCGACCAGCCTACCCGATTTGGCGTAGTCTATCGGCTGAATAATCAGGTTCGTGTTCGTACTTCAACAGATCTATCCGGTGACAACAGTGCAGTAATTGAGTATGAAAATCGATTTTAGGTAACCTAAGAGCTATGGCACGGGGAAATAGAGAAGATAAGCAAAGGTATCTTTACCCTAAAGCTTTTTTGAGTATCCTAATGTAAAAAAGATTATTATGGGCGATCGCATTTGCAATGTCTCAGCGGTTGCTGCAAAGAGCCTTAACTACGTCATACTATTTTTTTACTGACCAATGATTCGCTTCAGTAGTTGCAATTTGCCTTCATAAGGAGCGTATCGAAACTTAGGGTCAAGCCACATACCTCTGTTCAACACACTTTTGTAATGGGAGAAAGTGTCAAAACTTGCTTTACCGTGATAGCTACCAATACCACTTTCACCGACACCGCCAAATGGTAAAGATGAAACCCCAACTTGCATAACACAATCATTAATACAGACACCGCCGGATGTGGTTTCGCGGCATACTCGCTGGTGCAGGTTTTTGTTTTTAGAAAATAAGTATAAAGCCAGGGGTTTTGGTCTTTCGTTAATAATAGTAATCGCCTGATTTAAATCCGCGTATTCAATAACAGGAAGAATCGGACCAAAGATTTCTTCCTGCATTATCGGTTCTGCCAACGAGACGTTATCAATTACCGTAGGAGCAATATAACGTTCAACTAAGTCTGCTTCTCCTCCAATAATAATTTCACTACCTTTAAGAAGTTCAACCAAACGTAAAAAGTGTTGCTGATTAATAATCCTGCCATAATCAGGACTAGTAGCTGGTTTATTACCATAAAATCCTTGGACGCATTTTTTGATGCTATTTAACAAATCTTGTTTAATCGTTTTATCAACTAAAAGATAGTCAGGAGCAATACAAGTTTGACCAGCATTAATAAACTTACCCCAAGCAATACGTTTAGCAGTGTATTCAATGTTGATATCGGAATCTACGATGCAAGGACTCTTGCCACCAAGTTCAAGCGTAACTGGCGTCAGATGTTTTGCTGCTGCCTGCATCACAATTTTGCCAATCGCTGTGCTACCAGTAAAAAAGATGTGATCAAACTTTTCTGCTAATAGCTGTTGGCTAGTTTCAATACCTCCTTCGATCACAGTAATATAGGCTGGATCAAAATACTTTTGGATAATATCAGCTAAAACATGAGAGCTATGAAGGGCAATTTCTGAAGGTTTGAGAATCGCACAGTTTCCAGCTGCTATAGCACCTACCAATGGTGAAATTATTAGTTGAAATGGGTAGTTCCAAGCACCAATAATCAGAACTACGCCGAGTGGTTCTGCATAAATGCGCCCAAAGCCAGGAAATTGCTCAATCCCAATTGCAGCTTTTTTAGGCTTAGTCCAAGTCTTGATATGTTTGATGGCATAATCAATTTCCTTGAGTACCCCAACCTCAGTGGCATAAGCCTCAAATTCTGGTTTATTTAGATCTGTCTTTAATACTTCGATAATGGCTGTCTGATGCTCGACAACTGCTTGTCTCAAAGTTTTTAGTTGTGCAAGACGAAAATCAACGTCTTTAGTCTTACCAGTTTTAAAAAAGTCACGTTGGTTACGAGTGATGTCACTGACTGCTATTTGAGTGATCATCTTTTTGTCTCTAAAAATACAAAGATTTATTTTAGCATTTCTATTTTGACCTAAATAATTGCAAAAGGAAATTGTGAAATAACTATTTTTTTTGTTATATTACTTTTTATAGTTAACCTGTAAAATACTATAGCAATCTGATTTGATTTGTGGGATGGGCATCCTGCCTGTCCAAGAACCAGAAGCCTGCACCACATTTATAAATGAAATAGGAATGCTATATACAGACTTTTATCATATAATTGTGCATCTAACAAGTTTAGAAAAGCTAGCAAAATTTGATAATAAATAATATTCTCGAAACTAGCAGATGAAAGAACGAGTTAGCTGAACCGCTTCAATAAAACTGGAGAAGAGTTGTTTTAAAATCTTGTAGTTTATTTTACAATTCAACTGACTTGTTAACCAGCTAGCTTCTAAGAGTTAGACACTATGATGAAAAAAAGTGCTTATTTTTTATTACTGTTGCATAGGCAGAGCTACAAGGAATACACTACCTTTTCCCAACTCTGACTTAACCTGGATAGTGCCTTGATGTGCTTCTACAATTCTGCGCGAGAGGTATAGACCTAAACCACTACCAGAACGCTTGTGGCTTCCCTGGCGAAATCTTTCAAATAAAGTAGCTTGTTCTTCAATTGGAATGCCAGAGCCTGTATCCTTTACTGTAATCGTTACGTAATCACTAGGTTGTTGATCTATAGAAGTTTTCTCTGGAGCAGAAGTTAAGTTTAGGTCTACTGCGATTGAGCCAGAATCTGTGAATTTGATGGCATTTCCGACCAAGTTAGTAAATAGCCTGTGGAGTTCTAAGCGATCACCCATGACTTTTGGATTAGCTTCAGCCAAATTTAGTTGCAACGATAGTCCTTTTTCCTGAGCCAAGGGAGTTAGTTCTTTAACAACTTCTTCAAGCAAATCTTGGAGATTAACAGGCGAGAAAACCAGGTTTTTCCGACCAGCTTCAAAACGGTAAACTTCCAGTAGAGTATTTACCATTTGCAGTAAGTTTTGGTTACTGCGTGCCATTGTAATGATTGCTTCTTGCATATTGGGCGAAAGTTCTCCCAAAACTCCCTGCTGAAACAGCATCAACATTCGATCTGCTGCTACTAGAGGTGTGCGTAAATCGTGAGTGAGTCGGGAAACAAAATCTTCACGTTGGCGGGCAATTTGGTCGCGCTCGTCTACGCTGTGCTTCAGCCGCAAGAGCGATCGCACTCGTGCCAGTAATTCATCAACTTCAACAGGTTTGCGGATAAAATCATCTGCGCCGATATCCAATCCCTGCGCCACACTAGGCGAGTCGTGGGCAGTAATTAACAAAATTGGCATAAATGGCAATTTTGTGTTTTCACGGATCCGCTTAGTAACTTCAAAGCCATCCATTCCCGGCATCATTATATCCAGCAACACTAAATGTGGCGGTGATTGCTCAATCTGTGCCAGGGCAGAAAGACCATCTTCTGCGGTGCTAGTTATGTAGCCTTCTTCCTCCAAAATAGTTTGGATCAGGAATACATTATCGGCAGAGTCATCAACAACGAGGATTTGGTCAGACTGAAAGGACTGCAAACTCATGGACTATGAAGGGCTACTGAGAGGTTAAGTTTTTGTAACATTAATAGTATCTGTATCATTTTTTCCTGTGACGGCTGAATTAACCTCCTACCCGCGAAGGATTCTTCAATAATTTGTTTCTGTCAATTTAGTATTGACTTTTACAAGTGACACTAATAAATAAGCTATTGATAGAGAATTACTAGTGAATTATGCTGCACCAAACTTCAGGGAACCTTTACTACTCACAACACAAGAGCGAAATTTGCTGTTGGGATGAAAGCAGACCAAACAAGATAGGAAGAACCTCACTTTTAAAAGGATGAGATTTAAATATCAATGTTTATTATTCATTGTTTTTGCCCCGAAAATAAGGGGCTTGTACCAATAAATCAACTGGCTAAGGTAGGAAGCTAAATAGGTTAAATGCCTTAAAAAGATAACTGCTAACTTCTTTTGTTCTGGACAAAGATTACAAAAACAGGACTTTAACTAAAATAAAAAGTAGCGCTGCGCTAAAGGCAGGACGGTTGCTGGTTCACAAGTCAGTAAATTTCCATTGGCTCTGACTTCATAGGTTTCTGGATCTACTTCCATCTGGGGAAGAGCATCATTTAATTTCATATCCGGCTTACTCAACTGCCGCGTTCCTGAGACGGCAATAACTGACTTGTGTAAGTTTCAGACGTTCGGGTATTTCTTGATCTAGGCGGCTTGAGAGATAAATGTTAATGAGGTGTTAGCGATCGGCTTCCCCAAAAACTGGCAAACATTGGTCGCATATGGACTGGCTGCGGCGTGGGGATACTGGCATTAGCGTCTCCCCATCTGTGACCAAGCGATTAAACCTCCTTTAAGTACAATTTCTGGCTTCACGCCAAAAAATGCCGGTCGCCAGAGGCATAAATCCGCCAATTTCCCCGCTGCAACTGAACCGACATCAGTAGCAATGCCGTGGGTAATAGCTGGGTTAATCGTGTACTTAGCGATATATCGTTTTGCCCGAAAATTGTCATTTTGCTCAGTATCTTCAGTTAGTGATCCCCGTTGCACCTTCATTTTGTGCGCTGTCTGCCAGGGTGCGAATAATCACTTCTCCGACTCTTCCCATTGCCTGAGAGTCGGAAGAAATCATGCTGAATGCCCCCAAATCATGCAGGATGTCTTCAGCTATCGTCTCGCGGCGAATTCGTGACTCTGCAAAGGCGACATCTTCGGGGATGCTGGGATCGAGGTGATGGCACACCATCAGCATATCCAGATGCTCATCCAGGGTATTGACTGTATAGGGGCGTCGGGTTCGTGGAGGAAGGCAGAACATTAGCTTGACCGCAAACTTTGATGATATCTGGCGCGTGACCGCCTCCGGCTCCTCAGTATGGTAGGTATGGATGGCGCGATTTTTTAAAGGCGGCGATCGTAGCTTCCACAAACCCTGCCTCATTTAGGTGTCTGTGTGTGAATTGCAACCTGCACATCATATTCATCAACACTCAAGCAAGTATCAATTGTCGCCGGAGTTGTTCCCCAGTCTTCGTGCAGCTTTAAAACCCATTGCGCCTGCTGCTATTTGTTCAATTAGTCCTTGAGGTTGGCTACTATTACCTTTACCTAAGAAACCTATGCGTTGACTGAAAGGCATCAGCTGCTTGCAGCATCCGGTGAATGTTCCAGGGACCAGGGGTGCAAGTCGTGGCATTCGTACCCTGTGGCTGGACCAGTGCCACCGCCAATCATGGTTGTAATGCCACTCGCGATCGCAGTTTCGATTTGTTGCGGACAAATAAAGTGAATGTGACTATCAATACCGCCAGCCGTGAGAATCATTCCTTCTCCAGCTAAAGCCTCTGTGTCAGGACCAATAATATCAACGTTGTCTTGAATATAGGGGTTTCCAGCTTTGCCAATTTTGAATATCCGACCATCTTTAATGCCAATATCAGCTTTAACAATTCCCCACCAATCGAGGATTAAGGCACTTGTAATTACTAAATCAACTGCACCATCTGCATTGGAAATTGGAGATTGTCCCATACCGTCTCGAATACTTTGCCGCCGCCAAATTTGACTTCATCACCGTAGGTGGTGAAATCTTCCTTCACTTCGATGAATAAATCAGTATCAGCAAGACGGACGCGATCACCAATGGTAGGTCCAAAAGTTTCGGCATAAGCGCGGCGATCCATGCGATAACTCATGTTGAATCCTCATTTGTTACCATCCTGATTGGCATTGTGCCATAACGGTTTCAGGTTGAAACCGAAGAGCCGTATCTGCCGTGTCTCAGCCAGATAATGTAATGCTGGGCAAGCACAAGCAGCTTATGCCCAAACAAAAGCGGTAGTCATAGCAGTTATTATTAGGGGCGAACCATTAGAACTTAGGTTGCCCTTGGCGTTAGGTACTGCCTAAGGGCAGATCGCGCATCAGTTGAGCGATCGCCTCAACAATTAAACTAAGGAACCAATGCGTTACCTCGAAGTAGGCTAGCAACAGTCTTTTGCCGTAATTTTTAGCTGAGTGATGGGATTGTGGCACGACCGTTTTATAGAGATAACTATCAAACGTTAGCCGTTGCACATCCATATCGGAACACATTTGGCCAAACGCTTCGCGGGTGGCATCGGTGCGATAAAAGACGTTTTGCAGGATATCCAGCACTTTGTAAGTAAGCCCGTACTTTATCCCAACGCTTCAGGTAAAGCTTAAGTTCTGCTTCTGTGGGGATGCGTTGACCGCCGTTAGAAACCTCGACAATTGTTTCCGCACACATCCGGGCGGATTTAGCAGCAAAGTAAATTTCTTCACCAGAGGACTTCAGTAACGTAGCCAAGCTGCATCTCCTACTAAGGCAACCCGACCAACGACACGGCGAGGTCTGGGATGTTCCGGAATCGGGTGTGCCTCAACCTTAATGATTTTACCGCCAACCAGTTTTTTGCAGCACGCGCGGATACCAGCTTGTAACCGTTTGATGCTGGCTTTTTACCTGCATTGTGCCAGTACCGACAGCAACGTGGTCGTATTTGGGGAAAACTCCAAGCATAGAAATCGCTGGAAACGTCTTTTTCGACATACATCTCTGCCAGATCATTGTAATATGCCATTTTGTCTTGGGGCAGGCGAATCCGCTCTTGGAAGGCGATCAGCAGTTATAATCCCCAGCATCAATTTCTTGGCAATGCGGGAATTTGCGCCATCCGCACCAATAACTACATCCACTTTCAAAGTTTTAGCTATTCCCTGGGAGCCAGTTTCTGAGTGGTCGACATAGTGAATAGTGTAAGGGTCAGTATTATTCTGCGGAATGTCAAGTTTATGGACAGTGGTATTAATTAAGTTTGCCCTTAGTTGTGCCGCGCGATCGCGGCATAAAACCATCCAGCACCTCGCGGCGGCACATTCCAATATATTCGTCTTCATTTACCAGATTGATATCCACCTCTCGATTTGAGGCTGAAAATCATCTTCATTCCCTGACTTTGCGGTCAATAATGTGAGGCGAATCAAACTCACTCACCATACACAAGTGGAATTGCACCACCACAGGGTTTAGCATTATCTAGCTTGCGCTCAAATAAATAAGTCTCAATCCCAGATGACGCTAGTATCTCCGCGGTAGAGGAACCAACAGAAACGAACCAACAACAGCAACCTGTAGTGTCAAAGATTTTCTTCTCCCCAATGTTCAAGAGCTAGGAAAGCATAGTATCACGGACTTTTTGCTTCCTTGGCTACTTACCTTGGAGATGTGACTGAAATGCAATAGACCTTAACATACCGATATAAAAGCTTAAAGCCTGACATCAGCTAAGTAACCTTGAATAGTACAAGTTTTACTTAAATAACGAATTGCCTGCAAAAGAGCATAATTCTTCTGCTGGCTTGGTTCAATTAATCAGTTGCACTTGCAGGTGTTTCAATTGTCCGAGTATAATTGCGGTAGCATTTAACACTTAATCCATATATACAAACAATAAGAAAAAATCATTACTTATAAGTAATATCTACCTTACCCTGAAATAGTGAAGTTAATATAAAGCAGTTTCTCGGCAAATAACTAATTAAAAGCTGATTTACCTAAATCTGTCATACTCGTCCGATTACAAGAATCGTAGTAAATACTTAAAACTATTACCGAGCAGTCGATTGTAGCCCAGTCGCTTCCAGTACATTTAGAAACTAAAAATTATTTTGAAATTATAAGATTCTATGAAGATACAAAACTATATAAGTGAAGATACTATGATATAAAACTACAGTAATCCCATCGACAAATCGTGGATTTGATTGTTTTACATGCTGTAACTTGATTCAAATCCAGAGGAACGTCAGACATCTCATTCAGATATCCTGCTAATTTACTATCTTCTAGAGGTTATTCGCCGTGGGCATTGTAGTTGAAAACGTATCCAAGCAGTTTGGCAGTTTTAAAGCAGTTGACGAAGTTGACCTAGAAATTAAAACAGGTGGTCTTGTAGCTTTGCTAGGACCGTCAGGTTCTGGTAAATCCAGTTTATTGCGATTGATTGCTGGACTGGAGCAACCAGACACTGGGAAAATCTGGCTCACTGGGAGCGATGCGACATATCAAAGTGTGCAAGAGCGCAACATTGGGTTTGTGTTCCAGCACTATGCTTTATTCAAACACATGACCGTGCGCCAGAATATTGCGTTTGCCCTAGAGATTCGCAAGACACTGAAACCAAAAGTAAAGGCGCGGGTAGAAGAATTGCTGGACTTAGTGCAATTGAGTGGATTGGGCGATCGCTACCCATCTCAACTTTCCGGTGGTCAACGGCAGCGGGTAGCTCTAGCAAGAGCGCTGGCGGTACAACCCCAAGTTCTGCTACTAGATGAACCATTTGGCGCTCTAGATGCCAAAGTCCGTAAGGATCTGCGGTCTTGGTTGCGTCGTCTGCATGACGAAGTTCATGTCACAACAGTATTTGTCACCCACGACCAAGAAGAAGCAATGGAAGTTTCTGATGAAATCGTAGTAATGAATAAAGGTCGAGTGGAACAGGTAGGAAAGCCAGCTGAAATTTATGACCATCCAGCTACGGCATTTGTGATGAGCTTCATTGGTCCGGTTAATGTTTTACCCAGCACCTCTAATATTTTCCAGGGCAATGGGTTTGAGTCTGCTTACCCGGAAACGTTCTTACGTCCGCAAGATGTCATGATTCAACGAGAGCAAAACGGTACAACCGTACCTGCTAGAATTAGTCGCCTGATTCATCTTGGTTGGGAAATTCAGGCAGAATTAACCTTAGATGATGGTCAAGTGGTCACAGCGCACCTTACCCGTGAACGGTTTGATGAGTTGCAACTAGAGCCGCAACAATCGGTCTACGTCAAACCGAAAGATGCAAAATCGTTCCCATTGTACTATTCGATTTAGTTATTAGTGTTAGGTAAAAAGGGTGCATAATTTAGCAAGATTGCTTCCTTTTCTTCCCGTTCAGTGGTAAGCTTTCAGCTTTGATTGAATAGCTGAGAGCTTATTTGAAAAATTTAAATATGATCAACCGATTTCGCCTGTCCGCCAGACGGTGGCAGTTGATGGGAAAATTCTTGAGCTTATTTTCTCTGTGCTGCATTCTGGCTGTTAGCTGTAATAATCGTCCAGCATCAGAACCAACAAGTACGCCTAGCGCAGCAGGTAATGGTCGAATTACTGTTGGCACAACACTAAAACCACGGACGCTCGATCCGGCGGATAACTACGAACTTGCAGCTGCCAACGTTCTGACTAACTTATGCGATCGCCTTTATACATACGAGCTAGGTACTAGCGAATTAAAACCTCAACTAGCAACAGCAATGCCTAAAGTAAGTCAGGATGGTCTGACTTACACTATCCCTTTGCGTCAAGGAGTTGTTTACCACGACAATACACCCTTCAACGCTGAAGCGATGGCGTTTTCCCTGAATCGGTTTATGCAAAACGGTGGTAAACCCTCAGCACTTTTAGCAGATGTTGTTGCATCGGTGCAAGCTTCTGGCAAAGACGAAATCACTATCAAACTTAAAAATGCGTTTGCGGCGTTTCCTTCCCTTTTGGCTTTCTCCGGTACGTGCGCTGTCTCTCCCAAAGCTTACGAGATTGGTACAGGAAAGTTCAAGCCTAGAGAGCTAGTGGGAACAGGACCTTACAAATTGGCACAATTTAATCCAAATTTAATTCGGATGGATGTTTTTGATAAATATTGGGGCGAAAAACCAGTAAACAAAGGAATTGACTTTCAAATTGTTTCTAGTTCTGCCAATTTATTTAATACTTTTAGCACTGGTGCTGTGGACATTGCTTACCAAACATTTGATCCAGAACAGGTTGAAAGTCTCAAACAGCAAACGGCATCAAGAGGCTGGCAGGCAATTGAAGAGAAAAGTAATGTAGTAAGTTATTTGATGCTGAATGTGTTGCAGAAGCCACTGAATAACCCAGTGGTGAGACAAGCGATCGCATCCATGATTGACCGTCCACTAATTGCAGAGCGAGTTTATAAGCAACAAGCACAGCCGCTTTACAGCATGATTCCTGATACGTTTGACAGTTACAAACCAATCTTTCAAACTGCTTATAGTGACGGCAACGTAGCTAAGGCAAAAGAACTTCTAGCACAAGCAGGATACACCAAAGACAACCCCTTAAACTTAGAGGTAGTGTATCCAGCAAATTCACCAACGCGGGAGCAGATTGCCAGTACGTTGAGAGAATATGCCGTACAGAACCTTGCAGGAATAGTAATTATCCAACCGCAAGCTGAAGAGTCAGCCACCTTATTTGCCAACATCGGCAAGGGAATCTATCAGACAGTTTTACTGGACTGGTATCCTGACTTTGGCGATCCCGACAACTACATTCAGCCGTTCTTCAGTTGTACCAAAGGCAGTGCGGACAAAGGTTGTGAAGAAGGAGCTAGTCAAAGTCAGGGTTCTTTTTACTACAGCGATCGCATGAATCAACTGATTTCACAGCAACGAAAGGAACAAAACCCTCAAGTCCGTAAAGAAATTTTTGCCCAAATTCAAAATCTTGTAGCAGCTGATGTTCCTGCTATTCCCTTGACACAGAACAAAGATTATGCTTTCGGTCAGAAAGGCATCCAAGGCTTACAAGTAGACCCGATCCTGAAGCTTCCTCTCTGGAAAGTTAGTAAATAATTTTGAGTTCTAAGTCAAAGATATGGCGCAGAGCATTATTCAGAAAAAAGTTTTGAGTTTGCGCTGGCAATTATTCGGCTTTACCAGGAACTACAAGATAGGCGAGAATATGTGCTGTCAAAGCAATTACTACGCAGCGGGACAAGCCTTGGTGCGAATGTTGAGGAAGCCAGCGCCGCTCAGAGCCGAAACGACTTCCTTGCCAAAATGTCTATTGCTTCCAAAGAAGCCAGGGAAACAAAATACTGGCTACGGTTGCTGCAAGAATCCAAGATTGTAGATATCGATGCTACCAGTCAACTCACCGATATTGATGAACTCATTCGTATCCTAACGTCAATCGTCAAGACTACCAGGTTAAAAGAGTAATGAGTTAAGAGAAAGTTTTTACTTACAACTTTTCTTTAATTCAAAACTCAAAACTCAAAACTCAAAACTCAAAACTATTTGAAGATGTCCCGCTCCCGTTCTCTCCAATATTACATTCTGGCTCGTCTGCTTTTAGCTCCATTAATGCTGTTAACAATCACAACAGTGGTTTTCCTGCTACTGCGAGCAACACCCGGCGATCCGGTAGATGCCGTTTTGGGTGGTCGCGCTCCCGATAGCGTCAAGCAGGAGTATCGTGAACGGTTGGGGCTATTAGATCCCTTGTGGTTGCAATACCTGCGCTATGTAGGAAGTTTATTAAGTTTTGATTTGGGAACTTCGATCACAAGTCAGGGTGAAGCAGTCTGGGACACGATTCAGGAACACTTCCCGGCGACAGTGGAACTAGCGGTGTTTAGTATGGCGATCGCGCTAATTGTAGGAATCAGTGTTGGTGTGCTTTCAGCCTCACGCCCCAACTCATTTCTAGACGCTGGTGGACGGCTATTTGGGATCATTACTTATGCCTTGCCTCTATTTTGGGTGGGGATGCTGATGCAGTTAATCTTTTCTGTGCAGTTACGTTGGTTTCCCTTGGGTACACGCTTCCCCACATCACTACCTACTCCGCAAGGTGTGACAGGTCTATATACAGTTGATAGTCTTCTAAGTGGCAACATAACCCAGTTTTTCACAGCACTGTACTATCTCTTTCTCCCTAGCCTCACGCTCGGTCTGCTACTCAGTGGTATATTTGAGCGGATTGTGCGAGTAAACCTTAAGCAAACACTCCAAGCTGACTATGTAGAGGCAGCTCGTGCTAGGGGAATTCCTGAAAGGCGGATTTTGCTGGCACACGCCCTGAAAAATGCCTTAATTCCCGTAATTACAATTTTGGGGCTGACGTTTGCCTCCTTGTTGGGCGGCGCGGTTTTGACTGAAGTAACTTTTTCTTGGCCTGGTTTAGCGAATCGGTTGTATGAAGCGATTTCGTTACGCGATTACCCTACAGTGCAAGGAATATTAGTTTTTTTTGCGGCGATTGTAGTTATGGCCAGTATTGTGATCGACATTTTGAATGCCTATGTTGATCCTCGAATTCGTTACTAAAACGAGATGCAAGTGTGGGATAATAATATTCTCCTTTGTCAATCGGCAGAAGGTCCCATCTAGGAAATTCCTGGGAAGGGATAGGATTGTCATCACGCAGAAAACCCTAGCCGCGAGTTGGGGAAGCCGCACTGTTGGGGACGCGGACTGACTTCAGTGATACGATAAACTCGAATTAGGGATGAATCTTAATTGTTTCATTCTTAAAATCTTCTTGGAAGATAAACTTTCGCAGGAAGTGGGTCGGTACCCACTTTTTTTGTTTTAAAAAATGGCTCATCCCCTGATTCCACAAATTATTGATTTAGCGACTCCAGTGGCAGAAAACCTGGGATTAGAAATGGTTGGGGCGGTTTTTCACACAAACCTTCGCCCACCGGTTCTGCGCGTGGACATCCGTAACCCACACCAAAACACCGGTCTGAATGATTGTGAACGGAT
>JAUJND010000091.1 GCA_030446505.1 Chroococcidiopsidaceae cyanobacterium YX2bin18
TAATGAAACGACATCAGCTTCTAAACCATCGTTTACAGCCCGGGTTTGGGAGCCAGAGCTACCGTAGCTGCGGTAGAAAATGACGTTCTGGTTATGCTTCTGTTTCCACTTGGCTGCGAAATTAGAAATAATTTGCTCGTAGGCAGACCTGGTAACAGAGTAGGAGGCTAAGGTTATCTCTACATCATTATTACTATTACTGCTGCTGGAATTTGCTGTAGAACAGGAGGTAGTCACTACGCTCAGGCTTACTCCCACTAGGAACATGGACGCAAAGCCTTTAGTTGAGCTGTGCTTTAACCAGCTATGTAGTTGCTGTATCTGCAAAAGTCCTACAGTAGAAATTTGGGAACTAAGAGTGCGAAATGCAATTGAATCAGCCATTGACATCCATAGCTGAGTAGTACGTTGCCACAGAACCATAAAATCTCCTTCACTTGGTTTTGATTATTTAGTTGGAATGCCATAGTTAAAACAAGAGCTGAAGAGGTAGCTCCGCAGCATTAGCTCATATAGCCAGCTTTTCAACCCTTGTTTCTACTCCACCCGAAACCCCCACCGAGCACCAGGGAAATCAGCACGTAGCTGTGTGATGTTGGCTGGAAGAATGTTAACTCCAGTCAGGTTTAACGTTTTTGCGCTGATTTAGGTAGCGATCGATCGCCATTGCAGCAATGCAACCGTCTCCAGCTGCAACCACCGCTTGCTTAAAGGGAGTATTGCGGATATCGCCGATCGCCCAGACTCCTGAGATATTAGTCTGCATCAGCTCATCTACCTTAACTCCACCATCAGGGTTTAGTTCTACTTGACCGTTCAGAAAATCTGTAATCGGTTTGCAACCTTGCATATAGAGAAAGACACCCTCAGCCGGAAGGACTTGGGATTGATTATGACCCTTTAAAAGCACCTCAACAGCCGTGACGCCGCTGGTGTCACCCTGGATCGCTTGTAAGCGACTCTTGCTCCAGAGCTTGACTGATGAATGGGCTAGCAGTTCCTGGGAATGACCGTTCATTGCACTCGGATCTTTCGGGGTTATCCAATGGATAACTGAGGCAAACTTAGTAAGTACTTGAGCCTCTTCGATCGCTTCTTCGCTGCTACCAACTACGATCACTTCACGGTTACGGTAGAAAGCCCCGTCGCAGGTGGCGCAGTAGCTAACTCCTCGACCGAGATACTCTGCCTCACCAGGAATGGAGGCGACACGACCCATTGCTCCAGTTGCCATCACCAAAGCCCGACACGTGAAGGTACCTTCTGGGGTATAGACTTTTTTCTGGGTGTCACTGACATCAATACCGTAAACCTGGGCTTGTTTATAGTCAGCGCCAAATTCCATTGCCTGTCCGCGCATTAAGTCAAGGAGTTCATCTCCACCAATTTCTCCGCTTACACCTGGATAGTTAGCTATTTTATGGGTAATAGCGAGGGCTCCAGCAGACGGGTTTTTGTCAAGGATAACTGTTTTAAGTTCAGAACGAGCAGTGTAAAGAGCACAGGTGCAGCCTGCTGGACCGCCCCCGATAATTACCACGTCGTAATCAAAGCTGTTCATAGTTAGAAAACTTGCTTAAGGAGTGTACTGAGTAACGAGCAAATCGAATTGGATGCCACCGCAGGCTAGCTATGCAAAAACTATGGTTGATAGTTTAGGTGTGCAAACCACACTCGACTTTCCCTTTTCCTGCCCATCGTCCGGCGCGAATATCTCCTCCAGCTGCAACCGGAGCCGTGCAGGTAATGGGCGAACAGCCGATCGATGGGTAACCTTGGTTGTGCAGAGGGTTATAGGGCAATTGGTGTTCGAGAACGTATGCCCAGACTTGCTTATTAGTCCAGCCTGCTAATGGGTTAAATTTCACCATCTCGCGCTTAGTATCCCACTCGACGACTTGAAGATTAGTGCGCGTGGTTGCCTGCTCGCGCCGCATTCCCGTCATCCAAGCTTGGTAAGAACGCAGAGTCCGATTTAGAGGTTCGACTTTACGAATTTTACAACATTGACCGGGGTCAGATTCAAATAAGTTCACAGCGTACTGAGCATTTTGCTCTTCTACTGTTAGTAGCGGTTTGACGGTCTCTAAGTCCAACTGTGAATACTTTTTCTGAACCCTGTCCTTGGTTTCTAAGGTTTCGGGAAAATGAAAATCTGTATCTAGGAAGAAAGCCCTCACAGGATTAGTAACCTGAGACAGGAGGTCGATGAGGATAAGATCCTCAACACTTAGACTACAGGCAAGTACCAGTTTCTCACTGTACACAGCAGTAGCTTGCTCTACAATATACTTAGCATCTTGGTCTTGCCATTCCAAGGCTTTCTGCAGGACATTCTCTTTTGTAAGCATGAGATTGTAACTCCTATTAATTTGTTGTAGGTTGAGTCGTGCCGATACGTGAACTCGACAAAAGTCATCGTCTGATTGCAGACATGAGGGAGAAAGCTATGAGATTGGGCAATATCTAGTGGCGATCGCAATATGATTTCAGGTCTGGCAGTAATTGCTGCTAGCTAGACCCTTGCCTCTAAGCGTTGGCTATCTTTTGAGTGACGAATAAGAATTTCCGCAACCTCTGGACGCGTAAACTGTTCAGGTGGTAGCTCGCCTAACTTGAGCATTGCACGTACTTTGGTACCAGACAGGTGAATCCTTTCTTCAGGAGTGCTTGAACTGGTCTTGGCTGTAGCCATTGACTGAGTCCGAGTGCAGAAAAAGGCGTGCTCAAATTTCATCGGCACGATGCCTAATTCACCCGGAGTGAATTCATCAAAGATGTACTGGGCATCATAAGTGCCGTAATATGAGCCGACACCAGCATGGTCTCGTCCCACAATAAAGTGTGTGCAGCCGTAGTTCTGTCGTGCTATAGCGTGCATAATTGCTTCCCGTGGTCCTGCGTAACGCATGGCTGCCGGAAAAACACTGAGAAGGACGCGTTCTCTAGGATAATATTTGTCAATCAGGGTTTCGTAACACTGCATACGTACCGCTGCTGGAATATCATCAGACTTGGTCGTCCCCACCAGTGGATTGATAAATAGTCCGTCAACTAGTTCAAGTGCAATTTTTGTGATGTATTCGTGAGCACGGTGAATCGGGTTGCGAGTCTGAAAGGCGACAACGCTCTTCCATTGACGTTTGGTAAACTCAGATCGAGTATC
Source organism: Chroococcidiopsidaceae cyanobacterium YX2bin18 (assembly GCA_030446505.1). Lineage (GTDB taxonomy): Bacteria > Cyanobacteriota > Cyanobacteriia > Cyanobacteriales > Chroococcidiopsidaceae > JAHHHE01. The sequence goes on from JAUJND010000091.1 coordinate 3,167, forward strand.
TGCTGGGGTAAGACGATAGTTTTGAAACTCGTTGTCCAAAATCGTATTGATGAGTTTAATCGAACCGCCAAGATAAACTTCCCCTGCAGCAAGCATGGCACTTACACCAGGATGGGCATCTTCCGTAGTGCCGTAAACCTTTTGGGCTTCATGATCCTGATCTGGCTTAAACTTGCTGGTGATCGTCATTACAGCAAGAATGTCGCCATTAGAATGTGCTAGGGCAATTTCAGTATCAAGTTTGTACTTATCTGATACCTCCTCAGAGACTTGCAGTGCCACAGGTATGCTCCAAGCAAGCCCACTGCTAAGGTGCATATTATTGACAATATCATAGTAGTCCTCGGCAGTGACAAAGCCATTAAGGGGACTGTAAACACCAGTGGCAATACATTCAATGTCTGCAAGATTGCGTTGAGAAAGAGTCAAGCGAGGCAAGGTCAGAGCACGATCAAGAGTAGTTTGACGTTCGTCGCTATTTAACTTACAGTCGACCAGAGTACCGCCATGAGGTTGAATTAAGCTATGCATAATTGCTCCTGAATTTGTTCCTGAATTGGAAAGGATTTCGTGTATTTGGGACGGATAAACACCTTATGACCTGGCTGGAGGCTGTGTTGAGCAAACTGGTCACGTGTAAGATGAGCTGTAACTGACTGTCCATCCTCCAGAATTAGTTCAGCCTGAATCTCCCAGCCCAGATGAATGATCCGCTCGATACAAGCAGATGTGGTAGTGCCATCAGGGTAAATATGCACTTCAATGTCGTGGGGACGAACAAAGCATTTGCAATCCATCTGCCCCAAACCGTTATCACCGAATAGACAGGCATTGCCGGGTAGCTCGTTCACCGCGCCAATGAAGCCCATCACAAAGGGCGTGGCTGGGTGCTCGTAAATCTGTTGTGCTGTGCCTACCTGCTCAATACGACCTCGGTTCATCACCACAACTTCATCCGAGACTTCCATCGCTTCTTCTTGATCGTGAGTGACGAAGACAGTGGTGATATGAAATTCGTTATGTAGACAGCGCAGCCAAGCGCGGAGTTCTTTACGTACTTTGGCATCTAGAGCACCAAACGGTTCATCCAATAGCAGCACTTCGGGTTCTACTGCAAGGGCACGAGCAAGGGCAACACGCTGACGCTGACCGCCAGAGATTTGAGAAGGGTAGCGATTTCCCAGCCCCTCAAGTTGCACTATCTCTAGTAGGGTATCAACCCGCTTTTTCACTTCTGCTGGAGAGCGCTTTCGAATTTGTAGACCAAAGGCTATATTCTGGCGGAGCGTGAGATGTTTGAAGAGGGCATAATGCTGGAAGACAAAGCCAATGTTGCGTTTGCGTACATCCACATGGGTTAAATCTTGACCGTTAATGAAGATAGCTCCCGCATCTAGTTCCTCTAAACCAGCAATCATTCGCAGCAAGGTAGATTTTCCTGAACCTGAAGGACCAAGCAGCGCCACCAAACTGCCTTCTTTCACATTTAAGCTGACGCTGTCAAGGGCTCTGAAATTACCGAATTGCTTTGAAACCTGATCAATCAAGATACTCATTTACACCTCTTAAGAGAATTGAAGTTAGTGCTTGAACATAGTAATCGCACCCAATTAATGTGTATTAAAAAACACATTAATTAAAACTGATTGCACAGTGGAGTCCTTGACAAGTTTTGCTACTGCTTAAGCTCTAGTTATGCCTTTTGCTCTGCTGTAGACTAATGCTTCTCTGGCTTGACACCGGTCTTATGCTCTAATATTTCTTTGAAGATGAGCGTAATCACAGCTAGAAGGGCTAAGATTACTGCTGAACCAAATGCAGCTTGTGTTTCATAGTTCTTATATGCTTGTTCGACTAATAAGGGTAGGGTATGAGTGCGCCCGACAATATTGCCCGATACAACTGAGATAGCTCCGAATTCACCCATAGCCCTGGCATTAGTTAAGAGCAACCCATAAAGCAGACCCCAGCGAATGTTGGGCAGAATCACTCGCCAAAATATCTGAAAGTCATTTGCTCCAAGCGATCGCGCTGCCTCTTCCTGCTCTGACCCTGCCTCCTCTAAAACCGGAATTACTTCCCGTGCTACAAAAGGCATGGTTATAAAGGCAGTTGCTAATACTATTCCTGGTAATGCAAATATCACCTTGAAATCACTAGCCTTCAGCACAGAACCAAGCCAGCCGTTGTTTCCGTAGACCAAAATCATCATCAATCCCACTACAACCGACGATACGGCAAAAGGCAAGTCAAGGATACTGAGCAGCAATGCCCGACCTCGAAATTTATTGCGGGCGATGACCCAAGCCGCACAGAGTCCGAACACCCCGTTAATCGGCACAGAAATGCCAGCGACAATCGCAGTTAGCTGAACTGCATGAAGAAATTCTCTAGTAGTAACTGTTGCCAAGAACGGTCAATTCCCTTGGAGAATGCTTCATAGAACACTGATAGCGCTGGCACAAACAGCATTGTTATCATGTAGACCACAGCAAGTCCAATCAAGGTAGCCTTGCCGATATCAATTTGGGAAATTCTCTCACCTACTCGTCCTATTACAGAGTTATAGTGTCTAACCAGCATAGCGGCGTCCCCACTGTTGCAACAGGTTGATTAGTAACGAAAGAAACAGTGCTCCCAGTAGTAAAACGGTGCCGATGATCGTTGCGCCTGTATAGTCATACTGTTCAAGCTTCTGGAAGATCAGAACAGGCGCAACGAGATCCTTAAAGGGAATGCTTGAAGCGATGATCACAACTGAGCCGTATTCACCTATAGCCCTAGAAAAGCCCATTGCCACACCAGTAAGGATATGGGGTAGTAAGGGGGCAATGTTACAAGCCAGAAGGTTTGCATCTTCGATGCGCCTAATGACGACGATGCCTCCTGAGTATCTTTCTCCATCTCCTGAATAACTGGCTGTATGGTGCGGACTACGAAGGGTAGTGTGATAAATATCATTGCTACAAACACGCCCAACCGCGTGAAGGCGATACGGATGCCCAAGGGAGCAAAAAGTTTTCCAATCCAGCCATTGTCGCTGTAGAGCGTCGCTAGGACTAGACCTGCCACTGAAGTGGGTAAGGCAAAAGGTAGGTCGATGCCTGCATCCAGAATTTTTTTACCTGGGAACTCGTAGCGTACAAGTACCCAAGCACAGAGGGTACCCATTACGCCGTTGAGTGAGGCAGCTAAGAATGAGGTTACAAAAGTGACATTATAAGCAGAGAGCGCAATAGGTGAGGTGGCAATTTGCCAAAATTCTCCTGGTGTAGTTGTTAGTGACTTTGTAATCAAAGCACTCGTAGGCAATAACAGCATTACGACCAGGTAACCTATCGTTATCACCCACGGCCAAGAGACGGTCGAGAGAAACTTGCCCAAGGCAGCTGGCTGTATCTGACGATGGAAGGGAAAAGTAGGACTACTAACGCTCATAAAATGCTCAAAGTGTGGAGTTTAAACCTGATAATTCTTTCAAGAACAGGTTTTCTTAAACAGTCTTTACAAGAAATTTGTGAAAAGACCTTGACTCTAATTCTTAAGCTTGGTGCTGCCTTGTTCTACACTTTTAAACTTCTAAAATCTTTCTTTTGGATTAATCATAATGACTGTAAATTAGCATGAGTTTTAATAATATTTTGTATTCTTTAAAACAAAAGTGAAATTGTTTAAAATAAAGTTGATTTTAAGGATTCTTAAGTAATAGTTATTAAGATTAAAGTACAGAAATAACTCTCTAGCCACCCTTAATCACGAGGCTAGGAAAATCTAAAGTTATTAAAAAAGTAGAAGTTTATGAAAAAAGTTCAGAGTTCTAATTATTGTGAAGCAATGATAGTAATCAATTCTACTAGTGATTCCCCATAGATTCTTTTACCTGACTAAGCCAAAATTACCAAACTATACTACTTAACTTCAAAAATATTTGAAATTATTGCTTACTTATTCAATCACGTGACATTTCACTGTCTAACTTCCAGCATTTTAACAAAATAAGACCCTACTAAAGTAATGCCTTATTTTAATTGAATCGAAAAACGAAATAGATTTTTTTGAGATGTTTTTTCTATATCGCTGAATTCGTTTGTACCGATGAGATCTCAATATCATTAATCATGTCTTTGGTTCGTAAAACATGAAAAATTAAATTTTCTTCCATTGAGTTGCTTGAAGTTAGCAACTTGAACTTAGGAATTAATACGCTTGTGTTGCCGTTGATAGCTATAGACAGATTCCATCTTTGTTGACTTTGAATTATCGGAATGTACAACTTTACTTATTACTAAACTTTACATTACTAAGAGCGCTTAACAACCTCGTTTGACAGCGTTAAACTAAGTTCTGAAATTTGCTCCTTCGGCTCCTGATCAAGCAGATCTAGGATATCTAGTAGCTCTCGCTCAAAGGCAACTTGAGCTCGGTTAGTTTTACCGCCAATGTAGAGGTGTCCCTCTTGCTGTAGCGCCCAAACTTGGGAGTGAGAAACATAACTCATTACTACTCCCAACATGAGAAGTCCGAAGCCAGTATAAACAATAGATATACTTGGATCGGCTTTAATTTGTAAACCTGTTTTTCCTACAACTTTAATAATTGTTAGGGTAACTCCATTCACTTCTGTGGACATTCCTGTTCGGACAGTCGAGACTTCCTTTCCGGAAGCATCGTAAATCCTGAGTGTTCCTTGCAAGTCCTGCGCCATAAGGAAAACACCCTCACTCGAATCCGGTTTTGTCGGAACCCAAGTACCCCAGGTACGGTTTTTTCCACCTATTTTCAAAGGTGCCATCTTGCCTTGCAGAATTGGGCTATTGTTGACTTGATACTGGACAGCATCAATCCCCCAATTAGTTTGGTAGAGTGTTAAACCTTGATAACGGAGAGGATCATTGACGTGAATTGTTTTGTGTTTCAGCTCGTGTTCCTGCGAGTCTAGAATTGATAAATCCGAGTAAAACTGGTCGATTCCTCCTTCAGGAGTGTAGTCAATCCAAAAGCGATTTACTCGAACTAACAAATTCGAGGGAAGTTGAGAGCGAAACCAAGGTCCTGCTTCAACAATGTGTGAAATTTTGAAAGTTTCTCCGCTAGGAAAGTCTTCTAAAGCCATAAACCCTGTCATTGCTCCCCAAATCGCTCCTAGCAGAATCAGTAGCATACTTATATGCACCACAATTGGTCCAACCCGACCGACTAAGCCTTTGCGAGCATATAGGAAGTTGCGTTCATGAAAGATACGATAGCGCCGTTTTTCTAGTAAGGCAGCTAAGGACTGAAGTGAACCTGTTTCAAGCTCAGCGCTTAGAGCTAATTTCTCAAACTGGCGGGGCTGGTCATAGAACTTCCACCTACGGGCAGCAGTCAGAGCTGGAAGTTGACGAGTAGAAGTACAAGCGCCTAAAGTTGCACCCAATAATATTAGTAAAGCCAAATACCACCAAGTGCGGTAAACGTGATCCAGCCCTAAAGTTGAAATTAGATTCCAAGTTAAGAAGCCAAATAAAGCTGGATGCTCTGGGTAGTTTGCCTGGTAAAAGGCTAAGGATTTTCCCTGTTCTATAACCGTACCAGTAACACTGAAAACCGCGATCGCCAGCAATAGCAAAATAGCCAGTTGTAGATTTGCGAGCAAGGGCAACACTTCGGTTTTGAAGAAGCGCTGGAAAAACAAATTTATTGTCTTCATTCAAGTTGAAACCTTCATAGGAACCATCCGTAACTATGGAGTCCCTTACCTAAGAGATTTACTCCTAAGTAGCAGATCCAGACGACTACAAATCCTGTTGTAGCTAGAATCGCGGGACGGCGACCCTGCCAACCTTTAGTAATTCGGGAGTGGAGATAGGCAGCAAATACTAACCACGTGATCAAAGCCCAGGTTTCCTTTGGATCCCAGCTCCAGTAAGAACCCCAAGCTTCATTTGCCCAGACCCCACCAGCAATAATTCCAATTGTTAGCAGGGGAAACCCCAAACCAATGATCCGGTAGCTAATGTTATCCAGTGTTTCAGCTAAATTCAAGCGTTGAGGTGAAAGAGACGCAACTTGGCTAATTGCCGACTTTTGATTAGTCTCTAAATTAAGAACCATAGTGTTACCGCTGCCGTTACTACCAATTGCAGAGGCAATTGCCACTGGCTCTACAGCTCGTCGCAAGCGGCTATGCTCTCGATAGCCGCCTGTGCCTACGGAACTGCCTCGAAGTTCGATAGTCTGACCACGCGTGACGATTAAAAAGGCGATCGCCAGCAGTGACCCCACCATTAAGGTGGCATAGCTGAGCATCATCACACTAACGTGCATCATGAGCCAGTTAGACTTAAGGGCAGGAACTAGAGGTTCTGCCGACTGCATTCCCGCTGGCAGAAATAAGGCTGCAAATGCAGTACACCCCATCGCTAGGGGTGCAGTCACCGCTCCGACTAAACGGCTACGGCTCATACTCTCAGCAACTAAATGGATAGTTGTAATTCCCCAAGTAAGAAAAAACAAGGATTCATACAGATTGCTCAAGGGGAAGTAGCCCGCTTCTAGCCACCGCGCTCCTAGTAAAGTCGCAATGCAGAGATTGGCGATCACCATCCCTGTTGTACCCAAAATAGGCAGGAAAGGAATGCGAGGAAAAGCAGTGCCTCCCCAGTAAATCAACATAGTGACAAACAAGACAGCAAAGGAGACATTATTTAACCAATTCTGAAGTACAACTAGATTCATTTAGTTCTCCTTCTAAGATTTTTACAGCATCAATGTTGTTAGTTCAGTTACTCGTGTAGACTTACCCTCCAGATAAAACTAGAGGGTAAATCCAGGGAGGCTAATCCTGCTGGGTCATGCCTCCCAAATGAGTTTAAGAGTTGAGGAAATTCGGACGAGGAGTGCTAAGACCGCCTTTGCCAACAGCAGGGATCTCTATCAGCTCATCCGTCGCTTGTCCCTTGCCGTCATTAGTAACAGCATTCTCGTCTCCCGGATGTCCGTTCGGGATGAACAGCTGTGGGTGGTCGAAGGGCGCTCTATCAAAGCGAACTCGCTCATCAGTCAGCCCCTTCATAAAGGCTACTAACGCTTCTTTACCCTCTTCAGTCAAATTCAGCTTCGCTAGGGGCGCTATTGCCTCTCCTTTCAGATTGACAGGCTTGAAGTCGCCACCCCGAGCGTAGAAATCGACTAGTTGACGTAGAGTCAACTGACTTCCGTTGTGGAAGAAGGGAGAAGTAAGTTCCACATTCCGGATTCCGGGTACCTTAAAGGCTCCATCCACACCCAATTTCTCGGTAGCGGGGTCAAACGGCGGAGAAAGTCTAGCGATACTGCCGCTGGGATCGTTAAATTTCCCCTCCACGGCTAACTGTGCCTCGGAGAAGGAATTGTCGAATGGGTCGCTATTGCCCAAACCGCGGTCTTCAGTGGTAGGTGTGACACCGATATTGTTGAAACCGGTATCTATCAGGTTTCCACCCCTTCTTCTGACTCGGTTTGCCGACACTGCGCTAACAGAAGCGTTGGTAAATTCTGGTCCAGCATGACAGTTGATGCACCTTGCCCCGCCCTGTTTTTCGTCTAGACCCAGAAAAATCTGAAGCCCCTGCTGCTGCTGGGCGGTCAGGGCGCTAGTGTTACCCGCCGCGAACCTGTCAAAAGGTGTCTGGTTGGAAATAAGCGTCGCCTCATACAGTTGCACCGCCAGCCCGAAGAAAAGCGGGAAATTGTACTCTGTCAAAGTGTACTCCTGAGTCGTCAAGTCGCGACTTGGCTTCTTGATGACGCTCCGGCTGCCGTCAGCAGCGACCGAAATAATCCTATCAGATGTCCACCACACCGGTTTGAAGGCTCTCTCGATTATTTGCTGGTAGGTAGGAACTATTAGACCTGGTGCAGGCGCGTTAGTGAAAGAACCAAGAACACTGTCATCAGGGGCGACAAGCTGCTTGCCTAATGGTCTCAGGGCAAGTAACTTTTTACCAAGTTTCCTAGGCAGCTTTTTGCGCTTGCCTGTACTATGGACTTTCCCGCTGTCAATGCCGAACTTGTCACCTATTTCTTGGAACGTGCGACCGGCACCAGACTCCTCAAAGGAGCTGAGCGGTGGTGCCATTGCCTGTGAAGCCAAGCTTGAATTATTGAGGCTAATTTTGACCTCTTCTAGGGTACTTAGGGATGTTGCCTTAAAAACCTTAGCATCAGGGTCTCTCGATCCAAAAGGATTCTGCCCGTTGAAATCGTTTTGAGCACTTCCGTCCCAGAAGTTACGGAAGTTAAATACTGCATTGATCACAGTCGGTGTGTTGCGGGGTTCCACCCGGCGGACGTTAGTACCGTTCACGTTAAAGACTGGATCTGCCACAACTGTCACCTTGTCCACCGCACTGCCGGGAACAACATCTACAAAAGTAGCATTGGCGACCCCCTGAGAGCCAGTAATATCGTTAGTGTCTGCCAAAACAGTTGAATCAGCGTTGTTTGGGTCTGAGAGCTTGTGGAATGGGTAATCTCCTGGCTGCCACGTGGAGTTCGGCTTTTTATCGAAAGCTGTATCCCCGTTCGGAGTCCCGTCCGCACTCACGCGCAAAAGCCCTGGGCTACTCTGGTTTTTCGCCCTGTTGTCCGCTCCAGCATGGAAGTGGCAACTAGCACACGACTGGACACCGTCGCTACCCACCTGCATATCCCAGAAAAGGGTTTTTCCTAAGCCGATCGCGGCATTCTTATCTGCAACAAATTCCAAGAGATTGCTTGGTTCCGGACCTACACCATTGAGCGGAGGCGGTATATCTGCTATTGGTCCAACACCCGGTACTACTAACTGCGCTGACACAGTATGTGCTGCTAGAACCGTAGCAGTGACAAGTGCAGCAATGGTTGTGCCTCTTTTCATTCTCCTAGACAATCTGGATGCCAGCGTAGTCAGTCCGCCTAGCATCCCTGCCGGGATAACTTTTATCTTATTAAAGATGACTTTTATTCTATTTAAGAGACTTGATAGCAGCCTGATCAGGAGATGATCGGTACTGCTTTCTTTTCTCCTGCGCGCCAGCCTTGTGTCTTTCGACATGGATAGTTCCTCATGTGGTTATTGTCAACTAAACTGAACGTTCAGGCGAGCAGGCTGAATAAAGGCAGGTAAAGCACAGATAAAAACAACGAGCCTCTGATTTAAGCTGCTGCATTGACAATAAATAACTATAAGAAGCTCAAAAATAAAAAAAACATAAAAAATAATCAGAAATCATAGAAAATAGAAAACTATAAAAATAAAAAAATAAATTAAACAAATCAGACACTAAGACGAAAGAAAGATCAC
>JAUJND010000092.1 GCA_030446505.1 Chroococcidiopsidaceae cyanobacterium YX2bin18
AAATGCACTATCCAAGCTCCAGTATCAAACCAAGCCGACGCACACTGACGCACCAGTTGGTTAACTGCAACAGCACCTTGACTGCCACCGACAACTACAATCAAGGCAACATCTTCTGGAATAGGCAAATCAAGTGGAGCTAATTTATCAATTGCTCCTAAACGAAACTGAGAACGCACAGGAGTTCCGGTGTAGATCGTTTTGGCACGGGGAAGATATTGACTCGCAGGCTCAAATCCAAGCGCTACAGCACTACACCAAGAACTAAAGAAGCGAGTTACCTTACCAGGCAAGGCATTAGATTCGTGGAGAATAACAGGTAAACCGAGTAATCGCGCCGCAATTACAGCGGGAGCAGCAATGTAACCGCCCGTCGTAAACACGCCTTGAAATTTCCCTTGGAGTAGCAACTGCCGACAAGAACGAATTGAACCGATAAGTCTAGCCAAAATTCGCACAGTGCCTAATCCAAAACGTTCTTGAAATCCCTCAACACCGATCGCGTGTAACGGGTACTGAGTTGGTACGAGCTGCGTTTCCAAGCGATTAGGGACACCAAGCCACTCAATTTGGTAATCTGGCAGTTGTTCCGCTAGAGCGATCGCCGGAAACAAGTGTCCCCCAGTGCCACTAGCAGCAATTAGTAATTTTGTCGGTGTTGCCATGAGCCTCCACGATGCGATCGCCCAGATTAACTTAAAATCAAACAATTAGCTGCCAATATCAATTATCCAAACTACCACTAATGCGTAATCTTACTTTCAAGCACTGCTTCGGGCGTTCAACTAGCAAATGGTGTGCGTTCCTACTAACGCTATCGTTAACGACTGTCTGGAACCGGGCTACTGCTGCACCTCCCCAAACTGCGCCCCCGCAGCTGAAAAATTTGTTGACGCAAGTTGATGCCGCCGCTAACCAGCACAATGTCAAAGCAGTGATGCAGTTTTACAGCGCTCAGTTTACGCATACAGATGGTTTGACGCGCCAAAACATGGAAAATGCCTTAACACAACTTTGGCAGCGTTATCCCCAGTTGAAGTACCAGACTCAACTGCAATCTTGGAAAAATGATGGTCAGGCGATCGTCGCAGAAACAATTACTAATATTACGGGTACTCAGCCCCAAGACCCTAGAAATTTAACTCTCAATGCAACCATTAAGTCACAACAGCGCTATGAAAATGGCAAAATTGTGCGACAAGAAATTTTATCGGAGCGGAGCCAGCTAAGTGCAGGTGCCAAGCCACCTACAGTTAACATGAATCTACCACAGCAGGTTAAAGCCGGGCAGCAATATAATTTTGATGCAATTGTCCAAGAGCCACTGGGTGATGATTATCTAGTCGGAGCGGCGATCGAGGAACCTATTCAAGCAGACAAATATTTCAACCCCACACCAGTAGAGTTGGAATTACTGCCAGCAGGTGGGCTATTTAAAGTTGGTCGTGCTCCAGCTAAAGCAGATAACCGCTGGATTTCTGCCGTTTTAGTCCGCGGGGATGGGATGACTTTGATAACTCAGCGCCTCCAAGTAATAGGTGGAGGAAGCCAAAAGCCAGGAGCTAAAAGTCAGTAGTTAGGAGGAAACGTTATCTATTCTGACTTTTGAAGTGCTGAATTACTATGTCAATTCAAGACCAAATTGTTTTAATTACTGGTGCTAGTAGTGGCATTGGTGCAGCAATAGCCAAAGTGTTTGCTCAAGCGGGTGCAAAACTGATTTTGGTAGCTCGACGGCAAGAGCGGTTAGAGCAGCTGGCAGATGAACTAAGCAAATTCACTAGTGCCATACATTTATTGCCGCTGGATGTTTGCGTTCGCGAAGCATCTCCTTCAGAGAATCGCACTGCTGTTGAATTAGCACTTACTCACCTCCCGGATAACTGGTCATCTGTGGACATTCTAATTAACAATGCTGGTCTGAGTCGCGGCTTAGACAAGCTCCACGAAGGTAGTTTCCAAGATTGGGAAGAAATGATCGACACCAATATCAAAGGGCTACTCTACCTTACCCGCTTGATAGTGCCTGGGATGGTTAGTAGAGGTCGGGGTCATGTCGTCAATCTTGGTTCGACTGCTGGACACTATACCTATCCCAATGGCAATGTTTACTGTGCAACTAAAGCCGCTGTTAGAGTTATTTCCGAAGGATTGAAACAAGACCTTTTAGGGACACCAGTGCGCGTTAGTTGTGTTGATCCTGGTTTAGTAGAAACGGAGTTTAGTCAAGTGCGCTTTCGGGGTGATACTGAACGGGCAAAACAAGTTTATCAAGGGCTGACTCCTCTGACTCCAGCTGATGTTGCTGATGTGGTGTTTTTCTGCGTCACTCGACCGCCTCATGTAAATATCAGTGAAGTTTTAGTTATGCCAACAGATCAAGCTGGCTCAATGCTTTTCAATCGGCACTAAATCGAATGCTACTTGCCCACTTTCCATGCTGGCAAACCGTGCCTTCTTACCTGTACCGCTAGCGGCAGCAAGAAGTATGGGAACGTATCTGTCAAGCTATCGATCAGACTGCCAAAGCTCAATACAACTAAATACTTGCGACACTTACAATACAAAGGAGATGAGTGTTCTTCTGATAGCTAATTCAATCCTCAACTAAATCTCACTCTCGAATCCTCAAATTAGCCTAACTAGATAAGTGCGGTTGTAATACTAGCAATATCTAGGCTTCCATCAGGGGCTTTTTCTGTTGACTACTAACACTTGCAGAAAGGTCATCTTCTTCATTTGACTGTTCATCACCAGGTAACTCTAGGCAGTAACCAGCACCGTAAACAGTTTTGATGTAACGCGGATGACGGGCATCAGGTTCTAGCTTAGTTCTCAAGTGCCGAATATGTACTCGGATTGTTTCAATATCATCATTTGGATCGTAGCCCCATACTTCTTTGAGGATATCACTAGGAGAAACTGTCTGTCCGTGCCGCTGAAGTAAGCAGTGGAGTAGATCAAATTCTAGGTGAGTTCGTTTAATTGTTTGATTGTACCTAATTGCCTCAAAGCGTTCTGGAAGTATAGTTATACCGTTATAGTGGAGAATTTCACTGTGTTTAGCAGCTAAAGGAATACGGTCAGTTCGCCGCAAAGCGCCCGAATTCATATTTTCAGCATTTCTTCAACTTCAAACGGCTTTGTTAGGTAATCATCAGCACCAGCATTGAAGCCTTCCACCTTATCTTGAGTTTGGCTTAAAGCCGTCAACATTAATATTGAATTTCAGCAGTGCGCTCGTCTCGACGTAGGCGCTGGCAAACGGTGAACCCATCTACTCTAGGCAGCATGAGATCGAGCATAATCAGATCGGGCTGGATTTGTAGGGCGATCGCCTGACCTTTGATGCCGTCTTCTGCTTTATTGACATCATATCCAGCCATTTCTAAATTGACTGCAACTACTTCTGAGATTGCAGCATCATCTTCAATAACAAGTATTCTGGGCATTCTTAAAAAAGTTTTACTAATTATGAATCTTAAATAAATCTGGGGAGATCCAAAGATTGTCATACCTGATTATAAGGAGGATTGTAAAGATCATCCAAACAAACATAAAGCTAACGATTAGCCAACTAAAACAACAAATTTCTATTCACTCGTTAAGCTTAGAGCCAGGAATACATTTAATTACAAAAGCTCATATACTAGCAGTCGCTTTGAACTAACCCAACTTAAGTAGATGCCTCAATTGATGCCCGATACTCCTTATACCCGCCTTGGTTTCTCAAAAATGGGATAGCAATGACCGTCTATACTGCGCTTTGGGCTGGTCAAGAGTGGGAAACTACGCCGCACCCGGAGCCGCCTTACCAGGAAGTTATTTTTACAGGCGCAGGAGGAGTGCCAATTTTGGCTGGGTTGCTATTCCAGAAAATCCTCAAAGCACGATTGTTGGCACTTATGGAATTACAGGTTCTTTAGACAATCAATGGTTTTTAAGGCTACTGGGACGTAAGGCATTTGCTCAAGGCTATGCAGTGGTGTTGTTTGGACTGGCGTGCTCACGGCAAAACATCTCCAACGTTGACTTCTGATGGCTTGTACGAGAGAGAAGATTTTGTCCGCATTGCAGCGCGGGCTAAGGCTTTAGGGTGTCCTGCTCTTTTGGTTTACGGGGTTTTCTTTGGGAGGGCAACTTGCTCTATGGGCAGTGAAAGCGGCACAAGATTTAGAGAAGGGAAGTGAGGATATAGGTCTAACGGCAAGTGATATTGGGGGCGCTGCGGTCATTTGTCCGAGTTTGGATTCTATTCGATCGCTTTTCTTATTTAGTTAAAGATCCTTGGGGTAAATATTTGGAACAAGCTGAGATCACGCGAGAACTGAGAAACTAGCGTGGCAGATTTATCATGCTCATCCGAAGCAATTGATTCAGCAGCGAGATTGAGCGAGCTAATAGCATCTGGGGTTTCTGATCAAGGCTGCTGTAATTCCCCGTTTAGGCTTTCCATCAGTAGAAGCATATTACCAAGCTAGCAGTGAGTCTACAACAAGCTGTTGCCTCACTTGCAAAACCAACTTTAATTATCTACGCCGCAGATGACCTGATGTTTGATCCGGCAATTGTGCCTGATTGCAGGCGATGCGACCGCAATTCAGCTATCGACTTAGTGCTTACTCGTTACGGCGGTCATGTTGGCTATCTCAGTAGTCAAGCGGGTCAGCACCAAGCTGGAGACCCCGATCCTTGGTGGGCATGGAATCGAGTTTTAGATTGGTGTGAGCAGCGCGGTCATGTAGCTGGTAATTAAGCGCTAGTACAAGCATTTATTACATCAGCATCATCATGGACATAGATCTTACATAGCATTGCATTGTGATAAGAGTAGATGTCTGGCTGGTGAGGGCAATTTGAAAAATTAATCTAGAGCCATGCTGAATAATAGAAACAGGAGGATTAATTGCTCACAAATGAACAAGCGTTTGGCTATATATCTTTGCCAATCGTCGAGATCCGTTCCAGCCCATGAATGTGTTCCGATGTGACCGGAAGTTAAAAACTTTGTATATTCAGGCTGGAGTGAATGACGAATTAGCGATAGTTGTTTTTGTAGATGGAGAATGGGGAGTTTGTCTAATGCCTAACCTTGATGAAATGACTACCCTGGAACTCAAACAATACCTCTCTAAGCATAGAAATAATGATGAGGCGTTTAGTGAGGCTTTAGGCGAGTTACTGAATGCAATCCTAACACCCAACCGTATCCAGCGGATATGCCTCAGAGGAAATAGAGCAAGTTATGCGAGCATATTGAGAAGAAAAATAGCTGAGGAATTAGCTCAACCAACATATATGTTAGCTTACCTGCTTTGCTCAGTCACCAGTCGAGCAAGGGCAAGGATTTTATTGTGTAGTGTTGAATTGGTAAGGGCGATCGCCTACTAAGTTTCCCTCCTTGCCGATTAGTTGCTTAAATCGATCTTCCTTCCGTACTCGCCCACGAGTTCCAAAAGACTCATTAACAAAGTTCTGATACTCACGCAATGAGTTGTAAAGACTCATTGACGAGCTACAAAGACTCATCTACAAGACTCAAAGACTCGTTCACGAGATTTCTATACTCACCCACGAGCCAAAAAGACTCGCAGACGAGTTGTAAAGACTCACTGACGAGGTTCTGATACTCATGCACGAGTTGTAGACTCTCCCGCGAGTTGTCATGACTCATTGACGAGGTTCTGATACTCAAAGCACGAGTCTTATTGAAGTTTAAGAGTCAGAAGCAGGGTTGGCGGTTTGCTTCCTGATTGCTTTAAACCGTTCGCCTAACTGCTGCGCGAGAATTTTTAATCCAGGAGTCTTTTTAGCAGCAGTCTTCACGTAGTCGCCAAACCGTTGATCAAGCTGCTCATGGCTTCGCTACCGACTGCCAACAGCGTATCGTCTACCTGTTCGGTCATTTGCCGCAGTCCTAGCAAAAGTTCGGTAAGTGTGGCAGCTAATTGATAATCCCGCACAAACCTCTAGGTCAAAACTGGCTGGTAGAATGTCGCAGTTAGACTGGGCAACGGTGAGACTATTGTTGACAAGCGAGGCTTTTTTATCGCCCATTTTGAATAACTTGCGTCTGTTCTTCAACACTCAAAGTAATCAGAAAAGGCAGCTTTTGGTGAATTATCTCAAGTGCTGCTTTGATTTCTTTAATATCCGCTTCTTTTAAGGTGGCAGTGATGTTTTGATAAGCCATTGTAATATTCCCTTGATGTTTGTAGTGGGTAAATGGCGTTTGCTACGCACAGGGGCAATATAGTCACTCATTGTTATAGTTCCCACTTAAGAGGGCGATATATCACGACAAGCTGCTTCCGCGTCTTTTGCACAAGTTGTTGCTATCTTTGATTCAGTGATGGGTAGTTCTCCGCCTGAGACGTTTAACTGGTGGTGTGGGATTGAGGAGGGCGATCGCTCTCCACTTTAAGAAACTTGAACTATATAATCTGGAATCTAAGCGGTTTACTATATATCTTAATGGGTGTACAGCAATACCTAAGAAAGGTCAGACCTGATAATTGCCTCAAACACACCGAATATTTAGGAGTTGATATGACGCTGTTTCTCTAATTCTTCTGCACTAGCTACTGGTGCGGCAAAAGCTGCTGGTGATGCGGCTCCAGATGCATACAAAGCACTGAGAGAGTTGATCAAGCGTAAGTTTGCAAGTAAGCCACAAGCAGAGATGGTTCTAGAAGAACACGAGAAAGATCCTGAAACTTATGAAGTACCCCTTAAAAAAGAAATTAATTGAAGCTGATGTTGATAAAGATGAGGAAATTATCAAGAAAACAAGAGTTACTGAAGCTAGCAAACCCCAAGAAGCGGCGCAGGGTAAATACAAAATCAAGGCAGAGCAAATCAAGGGTATTGTTGGCGACATTAGCGGTGGAAATGTAAATCAGACCATTAGTTAGAAGTCTATGACTTAGCAATCACTAGAGAGATATGACTAAAGACAGTTTCACGAACAACAACGTAGAAGTTCACGATTCAGTGAAGGGTATTGTTGGCTCCATTAGCGGTGGAACTGTCAATCAATATATTGTTTCTAATCAGCCTGAAGATCGCATTAAGGAGCGCGATCTGATTGCAGAGTCTCCCTACAAAGGGCTAGACAAGTTTGAACCGGAAGACAAGGACAAGTTTTTCGGTCGAGATCAGTTGATTGCTAGTTTAAGTAAGGATTTAGAGCAAAACAATTTACTCTTACTCCTGGGAGCATCAGGTAGTGGCAAATCATCACTGGTGCGGGCAGGGTTAATTCCTAAGTTTTTAGATAAAAAGTTTGTCAATCTAACTTTTGTACCAGATGAAGACCCCTTTGAATCTCTGTATGGCTGTCTCATTTCTAAATACGGTGTTGCCAAGGCTAAGATTGCTCAAAAGGGAGAAGCTGATACTCTAATTCAGGTTGTGTGCGCGAACTAAAGAAGGACTCCCGATGGCTATCTTTATTGACCAATTTGAGGAACTTTTACAATTAGTCATGAAGGCGAAACGTGACAAATTTATTGATAGCTAGTACAACTAATTGAAGTCCAGGACAATTCTGTCAAGATTGCTTTGACAATGCGGGCTGATTTTCTAGATAAAATTAGTCCCTATCCCAGTCTTGTCAGCATTTACAACCACCACAGTCAAATGCTCGCTGATATGAGTTCAAAGCGATCTCCAGGCTGGCGATCGCGGAACCTGCTGCTAGAAATGGTGTAGTTTTTCAAGAAGGTCCGGCCGAACAAATTATTGACGATTTTCAGGGACAGGCTGGTTCTCTACCACTGCTACAATACACCCTGAATTTGCTGTGGGAAAAAGATAATGTTACAGACCGCATTTTGAATACGCAGACGTACTATGACTTAGGTAGAGTTACAGGCGCACTCCAGCAACAGGCGAACAAGGTATATGATGCATTACTGCCAGCAGAACAGGAAGCAGCTAGGCAAATATTTATTGATTTAGTAGATGTGGTAGGCGGGAAGCCTGTTAGTAGAAGGGCTGATAAAGCTAATTTTGATGGTGGGGTCTAGAGTGTACCCTCGATAAGTTAATTAGTAATCGTCTGCTAGTCGTCAGCAAACAAGGAAAACAAAAACCTACAGTAGCAGTTGCCCAATAGGCTTTGTTAAGCTTCCTGGGAAAACTGCAAGGCTGGATTAAAGAAGCAGAAGAAACTATTGTCTTAAAAAATCGGTTAATTGATGATGCTAGACATTAGAGCGATTTGCGAACAAAGAGCCTCAGGAGAACTCTGGAGTGGGTCTAAAATTAGAGCGAGTTATAGAACTTAGAGAACAATACCAGTTTAGTAATTTGAGTGAGGACGCAAATCAATTTATTGATGCTAGTGTTGCAGGGCGCGATCGCCTGCGTCAGCGAGTTAGAGCAGGAAAAAAGCCCTAAAGAAGCTGCTCAGATGCGAAATAGAGTTGCAGCCATCTCTCTAGTAGGACTGGCTGGACTGACTAGTTTTGCCTTTTTTCAGTGGAATGAAGCAGCTTGAAGCTTTAGTTACTGTAACCTGGGCAGGTAGACAACTAAAAGAAATGCCATCTTTCAAGAAGATCCTCAAGTCAGTCTGCCAATATGGCACTACAACAGGCAGTTTACAATGTGCAAGAGCGTAACCGCTTAGAAGGGCATAGCGGTTGGGTCTCTACTGCTGTACGATTGCTTCTGGTAGTGGTAGACGGTCAAAACTTAAAATGCCACCTTCAAGGGGCATAGCATCCGTAGGATTCAGCCCGGATGGCAAGACGATTGTCTGGTAGTCTGCGGTCAAACTCTGGGATGTGGCTACAGGTAAACAAATCACCACTCTCAATGGGCGATGTGGTCTATAGCGTAAGGATTCAGCGCGGATGGCAAGACGATTGCTTCTGGTAGTGGTAACGACGGTCAAACTCTGGGATGTGGCTACAGAAGGGGCATAGCAGTTCGGTCTCTGGCGTAGGATTCAGCGCGGATGGCAGAGACGATTGCTTCTGGTAGTGGTGACGCGACACTCTGGGATGTAGCTACAGGTAAAAACCAAAGGGCATAGCGATTCGCTCTAGCGTAGGATTCAGCCCGGATGGCAAGACGATTGCTTCTGGTAGTGACACGACGGTCAAACTCTGGGATGTGGCTACAGGTAAACAAATCACCACTCTCAAGGGGCATAGCGATGTGGTCTATAGCGTAGGATTCAGCCCGGATGGCAAGACGATTGCTTCTAGTAGTGGTGACGAGACGGTCAAACTCTGGGATGTAATGGCTACAGGTAAACTAATCACCACCTTCAAGGTGGGATTCAGCGCGGATGGCAAGACGATTGCTTCTGGTGGGTCTCAAACTCTAGAGTAGGATTCAGCCTCAGATAGCGAACTCTGACGATTGCTTCTGGTAGTGGTGACACGACGGTCAAACTCTGGGATGTGGCTACAGGTAAACAAATCACCACCTTCAATGTGGTCATAGCGATTGGGTGGCAAGACTCTGACGAGCGTCAAACTCTGGGATTCAGTAAACTAATCACCACCTTCAAGGGGCATAGCGGTTGGCTTTAAGACGGTGCTTCTGGTAACGCGACGTCAAACTCTGGGATGTGGCTACAGGTAAACAAATCACCACCTTCAAGGGGCATAGCGATTGGGTCTCTAGCGTAGGATTCAGCCCGGATGGCAAGACGATTGCTTCTGGTAGTGGTGACAACACCGTCAAACTCTGGAATTTTTATCCAAATGACCTAAATGACTTAATGACCCGCAGTTGCAATTCGGTACGTGGTTATTTACAGACAAACCCCAATGTAAGCGATAGGGATCTCTGCAACGGCTATTAGATAGTTGCTATTGTTTTAAATCCAGGATTAGACGCGCGATCGCATACCCTATTTAGTAACAAGTACGAAGTTGACGCTCCAGGCGATCGCGCTTTGGTATTGGAGTGGAAAGGAGCGATCGCATTATTACAAAGCAGCAGACAATAGAATAAACTAGCCAATCTTTCACCTTTTACCTTCAGCAGAGGTTGCCGTGTCTGTCATTACTCAAACCCCTGTCTCACAGCTAACTATTTCCTATCCTCAACTACCCGCAGATTTCCTCCTCCCTGATGACCCAGTGGAAAATACAGACCAACCTTTATTGGCAGCTGCTTTACGCCAAACTTTGACGGCGTTTCCGGATCTAATGCAGGACGCTCTGGTTGTTTCTAACTTTGCTTTATGTGCGGCAATTCAGGGGCAAATCATCTGCAAAGCACCAGACTGGATGTATGTGCGTCCTGTAAAGCCTTGGCAGTCATCTCAAGTTCGTCGCAGTTATACTCCCAATACTGAGGGGGTAATTCCCCAAGTAGTAATGGAGTTTCTCTCTGCTACCTATGGCGAAGAATACTCGGTTGAGTTTACAGCAGGTGTAGGTAAGTGGTTTTTTTATGAGCAAGTCATTCAAGTACCGCGCTATATTATCTTCCGACCGGATACTGGGCGAATTGAAGTTTATGCAATAGAATCTGGACGCTATCAAGTTCAAACACCAGAGGAATCGGGGCGTTACTGGCTACCTGGATTAGAGCTATTTTTAGGAGTATGGGAGGGAAGCCACGAAGGTAGAACTGGCTATTGGCTGCGCTGGTGGAATGCTGAAGGGGAGCTACTGTTGTGGTCGGAAGAACGGGCAGAACAAGAACGTCAACGGGCGGAACAAGAACATCAACGGGCGGAACAAGAACGTCAACGGGCGGAAAGATTAGCAGAACAGTTACGTCAGTTGGGGGTAGATCCAGTTTGAAGTGCCGCAACAACGATCGCTTTCCTCAAGGTTAACTGGCTATCGTGCAGGCGATCGCGCCTAGAGATTTCTACTATAATTCTGCCAATCCACCTCACCACACAAATGCAGCTTAACTCGACTAAGGCAGCGATCACTTCTTCTATTTAATGTACAGTCCGAAATCTTGAGATTAAGTTCAATTGTCTCAGACCCAGGACGCACGATGGCGAACGCCCGCCCAAAGGGCATCGCGTACCTTATTTAGTAGCAATTACAAAGCTTAAACACCCCTGACAAATTCCTGCTCGAAAACTTGGACAAAGCCGACTGCTACTTGAATTAAAGGCCAGCCTATCAAACAAATTAAAGCTGCCCAATTAGTGCTAATGTCTAACCCTTGGCGAACTGCAACAATAACAGCTAGCAAGCTCCAGATGGCTAACACTAGCTGAATCGGTCGCCCTAATAAGGGAATCAGTGTCAAAAAGTTTAGCACTTGAGGCGCATAGGCAAAGCCAATAGGAATTAGCAAATTTCTATAAGCAACATGATTTGGTTTGAACCAATCACCTATTTTCCAAATCGTTAACGTCCAGAAATAGTAGCCTAATATTACACTAAGAGCATTAATTATAAGTGCCAAAACTAGCAGCGGCAGCGTAGTCCTATTAATTAATAATATGAAGGCACTACCTAACGTATTAGACAATGCTGCTAAAATTACAATCGTTCGGGCTAATCGACGAGTTCTAGGAGTATTGGGAGCATCTTCGTAAAAATTTGCATCCAAAGTGAGTGCTTCTCTAAGAGTTTTACCCAAGTTCAACTTTGAATTTCTGCCACTCACACTCAATCTCCACTGCTGATTATGAATAACAACTTTGATATAGTATTTCTCTTATCCAACAAACTATAAAAAGCAATTAGCTTAGCTATTGATTCCACGTAGCACTAAAATATTATTGCATGATTCAGTTAATTGAACGGATACTTCGGTGGCTGCGAGGCGGCAGCTTAAAACTCCTGGTTCTAGCAGGGATAATCCTCTTAATTTCGGGAACACTCTCGCCAATAGGAACAATAGTATGGTGGCTATCGCAAGAAGCTGAAAATCTAGGTTTTAAGAAGAACTCGACACCGCTACAACTTAGCGAAAACTCAAATCCTGTTGGCACTGCCAGCTTAAACTGTTACATTATTTTTCTAACAGGAGTAGGGGATTTTTCCACCAATGAATTAACTCCTGGAGAAGAAGTATTTTTAAATGGTTTAGACCGCAATCATGCCAATTGCGTAATAGTTCGAGATGTCTTTCCCTATTCAGTTGCTAATAAAAGTTTGGGAGGAGAGCGATTTTTGGCTCCCTTGTGGAATTTTGCTAATGAAGCACAAGGCTGGCTAGGTATAGCAAACGTCTTAATTAAAGTTCGCAATCTGTGGCGATTTGCGATTTCTGCCGATGCGCGCTATGGCCCGGTTTATAACCAAGGAATTGCTAGTGCTATCATTGACCGGATGAATGCAGCACAGCCAATACCGCGATCGCCTCAACCCCTAAAACTTATTCTTATTGGTACTAGTGGCGGTGGACAAGTTGCTCTAGGTGCTACTGAATATCTCGATGAATGGCTAGATGCTGAGATTGTTGTAGTCTCAGTTGGTGGCGTTTTTAATGGGATTAATGGCTTCGACGCGGCTAATCGTGTTTACCATCTCTGGGGTAGTCGAGACTGGGTTGATAATATAGGCACCATAGTGTTTCCATCGCGTTGGCCGCTGACGTTTGCTTCTCCGTTCAATCAAGCTATACAGCAGGGTTGTTATCAAGAAAGTATGACTGGCTACCATGAGCATGATGGCGCTGAAGGCTATTTTGGGGAGAAGATTGCTAGGACTAATGGCATAAGATATGTAGATTTAACCCTGCAAAAAGTGAATCAACTACCAATTTGGTCTTTTGATAACGACAGTAAATAGAAGGTGTACGTGTTTAGCAGCAGTGACTAGAAAACCTCAAATTGATCGTCAACGCGAACATCAAGCAAACGAACGTACTTTCTTAGCTTGGCTGCGGACTTCTATCGCTTTAATTGGCTTTGGCTTGGCGATCGCTCGATTTAATTTATTTCTGCATCAACTCCAAGCTGCTGTTACTCAACAGCAAGTTCCTAGTAATCCGCTGTTTAACTCGGAAAATCTTGGTGTTAGTTTAGTAGTTTTTGGCATTGTTGTTATTGCCTTGGCTGCTTGGCGCTATAACCAGGTTTTCTGGCAAATTGAACGCGCGGACTATCGACCAAATCGTTTGATGGTTTGGCTTGTAACTGGGGTTGTGATGATTTTGGGAATATTTAGTATTCCTTTAGCTCTGTTGCGTAATAAAATGCCTACGCCGTCTTCCACTCCAACTAAGCAACACAGATTTTGACTTCTAGCTAGTTGAAAAACTAGTAGCAATTACTTACTGCTACCTGTATGCTATTGGCATTTACACCAGATTGAAATAACTATTAGCCTTTGGTTCAATATACTTACAATCTGAGGCTTGCTAGCAAATTAAACAGTAAAGAATTAATAATACCCAGTGCTATAGAGCCAATTAAAGCACTCCACAAACCCCAACGCAACCGAAATCCTTCCACTAAATAAGCTGCCAATCCAAAAATAATCGCATTTAAGACAAAAGCAAATAAACCAAACGTCAAAAAAATGATTGGGAAGGTTAAAAAACCAAGAAGCGGTCGTAATAAAGCATTTAAAATTCCAAAAACTGCTGCTGAAATTGCCGCTTTATTAAAACTATCAATTTCAATGCCTATCGGAATTTTAGAAATAATCAAAAAACTGATAGTGGTAATCAACCAGGTAATGAGAAGACCAATCATAATAACGGCTCCTATGTCAACTAATTTTAGATTTTAGATCATCCCAGGTCACTTGCAGGATACGTTTTGATAATTTCCGTGAGATCAACTCATGTACTACAATCCAGTAATCTCTCAACGTTCCGAAAGTCCATAAGATGGAGGCATAGTTTGTGAAATTAGGGCAGTGGATCGGTTTTTTCGCCCTTGTCGTATCTCTTTACATTTTGTGGCAAATTCGGCAAGTTGTTTTGCTGGTATTTGCAGCAGTAATTTTGGCGACAGTCTTAAATAGAGTTGTGCGACTACTTCAGCGATACCGGATTAACCGAGGCATTGCGATCGCTATAACAGTTGTGCTTTTAATAATCCTCGTAGTTGGCATTTTTGCAGTAATTGTGCCACGCATTATTGAACAATCGCAACAATTCGTCCTCCTCTTGCCGCAGGCATTAGAACAGTGCGGCGGTGGAATACCTGGTTACAAAGCGTGATTCCCGGACAAGTGTTACAGGATAATCGGGGACTTGAGGCTCTGACGCAACAACTTCAAAGTTTTGCAACTCGGCTGATTGGCAACTTTTTTGCGTTAGTCAGTAACTCACTTGCGGTTGTCGTGAGTTTGTTGCTGTTCTTTGTTCTGACTATTATGCTGTTGGTAAAATCCTCATCCTACCGACGCACTTTTATAGTTGCCTTTCCTGCCTTCTACCGTCGGCGAGTCGATGAAATTCTGTCTGAGTGTGGAAGGAGCTTTAGTTGGCTGGATTAGAGGCACTCTTTTGGCTATGTTCGTCATTGGTATCTTGAGCTATATTGCTCTGTTGATTTTTGAAAGTGCCACTGCCATTAGTTAATGCCCTTTTAGCAGGCTTATTAGAGTTTATCCCTAATATTGGACCAGTCTTGAGTATAGTACCACCAGCGCTGCTTGCCCTACTCGATGCGCCTGGGAAATCCTTGGCAGTAATAGTGGTGTACCTTTTGATTCAGCAGTTTGAAAGCCTTGTTTTAGTACCCGTGATCATGGCGCAGGAGGTATCTTTGCTGCCAGTATTTACGATATTAGCAGTAGTAGTTTTTGCGAGCTTTTTGGTTTTTTAGGTCTATTTTTGGCTATTCCACTACTGATTGTGACTCAAATTTGGCTAGAAGTTTTGGTCAAGGATGTACTTAATAGGTGGCAAGGAGATGTGAAGGATAATTCTTTAGAGTCAAGTGAGGAAGGTAGTTCGGAAATAGATATCGCTAAGCAATAATGGTGTTGAATATTATCTTTTGTCCACACTGTAGCTGTACTTGTGCAGTAGACTTCTTGCAAAAAGTCAAAAAAATCATGAATGTCATTCTGAGTGGAACGCAGTGAAGCGTAGAATCTCGTGAGATGTTTCGCTACGCTCAACATGACATATAAAGCACTTATGCAAGAGGTCTAGTCAACACACTATTAAGAGCTATCTTGAGATGCCTTAAAATCTGATACAAATTTTGCCAAAGTGAGAGCCACTCTGCATATAATCAAGTGCCTCTCGCGCTTCGTCAAAGGGAAACACACGATCTACTATTGGTTGCAGCTTGTGCAAGGCGATCGCGCGGTTCATTGCCTCAAAAATTTCCCGCGAACCCACATATATACCCTGCACTCGCACATTCTTCATCAAGATCGATGCTGTACTTATTTCTCCACTTCCACCACTAAGAACGCCAATTAAGCTGATTTGTCCGCCATAGCGCACAGCACGTAGCGACTCACTTAAAGTACCAGCACCACCAACCTCGACAACATAGTCAACGCCAATTCCTGTAGTGAGTTCTTGCACTTTTTTACCCCAGTCAGGCGTTTGTTTATAGTTAATAGTATCTATTGCCCCTAATTGACGTACTCGCCCCAGCTTTTCGTCACTGCTAGATGTAGCTATGACACGCGCACCTAAGAGTTGGGCAAACTGTAAAGCAAAAATTGAAACTCCTCCTGTACCTTGCACCAGCACTATGTCGCCAGCTTTTACGCCACCAGAAGTAACTAAGGCATTCCAAGCAGTGACAGCTGCACACGGTAGCGTCGCCGCTTCTGCATCGGTGAGATGTGCTGGCACATGGACAACCCCATTTTCATGTAGCACGGCATACTCTGTTAGCAAGCCGTCTATAGCTCCACCCAAAGCAGAATTTGCTTTTGTGGGTGTCAATTCCCCACACAGCCACTTTTGAAAGAAAATACCTGCTACGCGATCGCCTACGTTTACCCGCGTCACCCCTTCCCCGACAGCAACAACTTCTCCTACACCATCGGAAAAGGGAATCAAAGGTAAGGGTAGCTTCGGATTGTACAAACCCTTAACTACCATCAAATCTCGGTAATTAAGCGATACTGCTCGTAATTTAATCAACACTTGCCCAAACCCAGGACTTAGTTCAGGGCGCTCTGTAAGGGTAAGGGTCTCTAAGCCAAATGTTTGAATTTCAAACGCTTTCATATCTGTCCTATTAGTTAAATTACTCCAGCTACTGCACAGTAAAACAGTTAAAGTATGCCCCGTGACAAACGCAGCCGCATCCAGAACATAGCCACACCACTGCTGCAATTTCTTCTGGCTTACCGCTCATGACTGAATTGCCAAAAACCAAGATGAAACAGATGTATTATCTATTTCACGACTACGTCGTAAACCTTCTTCCAAAAGAGCGATCGCTAATCCAGGCAATACATAAGATTCACTAATCCGTTGACTACCACCGTCAGCAATGATCTTAAAGGCAGTAATTCGTGCCTTTTTGACATCTACCACCCAATATTCAGTAACCGCTAAATCTTCGTAGAGTAGGCGTTTTTGCCCTAAGTCGTCAGCTAGAGATGTGTCAGCAATTTCAATTGCCAAATCAGGAGGTGAGTTGTTATCTAAATTTACTACAGAGCTTCCTGTTGGAGCTAAATTAACTCGTTCTCCAATGTAGTAAGATACGTCCGGTTGAGCCTCTTTTACACCGGGTTTGCGATAGCTACAGTTGATAAGTAACTTCAGCGGTCTACCTTTAGCAACGCCAAATAAGTTAACTAATATGACAATAAGTCCCTTGTCAAGGGAATGGTTAGGTCCGACTGGGGACATTTCAATCCTTAACTGTCCATTGTGGTAATAGCACTTGGCTTTTTGGTATGCTGGATCTTCAATTGCCTGCATAAATTTATCCCACGGGCAATCAACCCAAGTATCAGTCGGCAGTTTTGTCTGTAGTTCACTCATAGATAGCAAGAAGTGCTTACATCTAAGTATTGAGCACTAATAAATTATTTGATGAATTACGCCAGCTTCCTGGGTTAGTAACATTCTATCCACTTGTACTTTTGGTACAATGTCAAGCGTTAATTAATTTCCAGCATTCAGTAGCGATCGCCCAGTCTTCTTGTGCTTGGATAACTAGGACACGAGCAGTTGAATCTGCCGCCGCTATATCTTGATCGAGTAATGGTTGACTATTTTTATCCGGATCGAGTTTTAAACCAATAAATTCAAATCCTGCACAGGCTGCTGCTCGTATTGGTGGTTGATTTTCCCCGACACCGCCAGTAAATACTAAGGCATCTAATCCACCTAGTGTCGCCAGCATAGAGCCGATATGCGATCGCAGTCGATGAATGTAAATATCAAAGGCTAGTTGGGCGCGTGCGTTACCTTGGGCAATTTCACTCATAATTTGCCGCATATCTCCCGACACGCCAGAAACCCCCTTTAAACCGGAAGCGCGATTCAGAATTTCATCTAACTTGTCAACTTCTATCCCTTGTCTTAGCAGGTGAACTATGATGCCTGGATCAACAGAACCAGAGCGACTACCCATCATCAACCCTTCCAAGGGAGTAAACCCCATTGTAGTGTCAATGCTTGTACCTTCTTGGATTGCTGCCAAAGAGCAGCCATTACCTAAATGACAGGTAATTAGCCGCAACGATTTTAAGTCTTGCTGTAACAGTTGAGCAGCCCTAGCAGCACAATATTGGTGATTGATGCCGTGAAACCCATAGCGGCGGATACCCTGCTCATAGTATTCGTAAGGAATCGGATAAACAGCTGCGCTCAGAGGTAGTTGACTATGAAAGGCAGTATCAAATACAGCTACTTGTGGAACACTTGGCAGCAGTTGTTCAATCGCTGTTATTCCCTCTAAGTTGACTGGGTTGTGGACTGGGGCAAAAGTTGATAGACGGGAGATTACTTTCTTTACTTGCGGTGTAACTACTGTAGCTTCACGGTACTCCTGACCACCATGCACCACCCGATGACCCACTACGTCAATTTCATCTAGTTTCTCAATCACCTGAGTTTTACCCTCAATGAGCGTATTCAGCAGATGTGAAATTACATTAGGGCGCGAACCAGCCTCTAGTTCTTCTTCCAGGATTGTGCCTTTACCTTTAACTATAATTTCCGCGATTCCTTGATGCCGCGACCAATCAATCTTTGCTTCCCAAAGCGGCTCTATTGGTAATCTTGGTAATTAATTACTTAACTGATAAAGACAACTCTTTTGACTAATTGACCCTGCATTAATTACAAGTATCTACATAGCGAATAAAATAGGATTACTCTTAAAAGGATTTAATTTAAATAAAAAATAATAAATATATAACAAAAATAATAAATATCTGAAGAGCAAAGGATAT
>JAUJND010000093.1 GCA_030446505.1 Chroococcidiopsidaceae cyanobacterium YX2bin18
GTAGCAGTGGCAGCAGTAAAGTTATGTTCATCGATCCGCGCAGTATTCCAGCCACATTGGAGGGAATGCGTTCAATCATTTCAGATACAACTCAAGTTGACTCAAATTCGCTATTTCCTACTGAATTACCACCACTTGATACCCACCGCCCAACTTAGGAAGTGCAGGGAGAATTGTTGATTCAGCCTTGATCATCTCTAGCCTTTTAATAGGATTTGACAATGAACGAATTAGACACCAAAGTTCCGGGCATTACTGAAGTTTGGCCAACTTTACCGTTGTCAGAGTGGCAAGCTACGTACTACACGCTGCATATGTGGACTCAAATCGTGGGGAAGATTCGGCTGAGGCTCAGCCCAATGATCAACCACTGGTGGCAGGTGCCATTGTATGTAACATCGCGCGGACTCACTACGTCCCCAATTCCGTATGCAAACAGAAATTTTGAGATAGCATTTGACTTCATCGCTCATAATCTCGTAATTCACACCAGCGACGGCGCGACAAAAACAATCGTCCTTCAGGCACGCTCTGTCGCTGACTTTTACCAAGAATTAATGGCAACATTACGCTCCCTGGGAATTGAGGTGAAAATTCATGACTTACCGGATGAAGTAAGTAACCCAATTCCCTTTACGGCAGATCACGAGCACGCCTCTTACGACACGGAGTACGTCAATAGATTTTGGCGAATTCTGGTACAGACAGATAAAGTATTTAAGGAGTTTAGAGCGCGATTTATTGGTAAATGTAGTCCCGTGCATTTCTTCTGGGGTAGCTTCGACTTAGCAGTCACGCGCTTTTCTGGACACCGCGCCCCAGAACGCCAGGGGGCAGATCCAATCACCCGTGAAGCCTACTCCCATGAAGTGATTAGTCATGGTTTTTGGCCCGGTAGTGGTATTCAAGCACCAGCGTTCTACTCCTATACTTCCCCGGAGCCTCCTGGCTTGGATAAAGAGCCGATTCTCCCTGCTAGTGCCTTCTACAGTCAGGAAATGTCAGAGTTTTTGTTAATGTATGACGATGTTCGGTGTGCGGAATCGCCACAGCAGCTAATTCTTGAGTTTCTCCAAAGCACCTACGAGGCAGGAGCAAAGTTGGCTAACTGGGATCGTAACGCCTTGGAGCGTTGAAAAAGCACTAGATTAGAGTTATTAGCTAACTGATTCTAGATGTTGACAGCAGTTGCACAAGCCAAAAAACTCCAAAGTGTGATAGAAAATCTTGAATTTATGAGATTGGTGCAGCTGAGTTTCTAATTCATGCACGGGGCATTCATTTATCGGAATTGATTTACCACACTGGAGGCACGTCAGATAGTGCTTGTCTTGTTGTACCGAACTATAGAGGGATTCACCGGAAGCTAGTGTCCGTACTTGAACTACGCCTTCTAGTTTTAAAGCTTCTAAGGCGCGGTATACAGTAGCCAACCCGATGTGGCTAGCGTTACGCAGTTCTACATAAATGTCCTGAGCAGAAATAGCTCGGTTTAAGGTCTTAAGCAGGTTGAGAATCCGCTCCTGACTACGGGTATGTCCGGCTTTCATAGACAATTGTTGAAATTTTTGAGTGTAATCGAAACTAGGTCTAAAGCTCACTTTATAAACTAGCTCAAACTGCTACGTAACGCCCAAGTCATTAATTGAGAATGCCTACTTCCGCAGAGGATATGGTTGCAAGTCGGGGGATGAAGCGTCCACTACAACTAATAACTACTTAATCAAGCTACGAGAAAACGATAGGATAGCGGTTGTTGGATGCAGAAATAAAATGAAGCGGAAGTATAAGGCTTACATTTATGTTACTCTTCGCCCTTCTGTTCTCGACCCAGCTGGCACGGCAATCCAATCTGGGTTAGAGCACATGGGTTATGGAACGGTTGAGCAGGTGCGGATTGGCAAGTATATTGAATTAATTTTGAGTGCAGCTAATGAGAAGACAGCCCAAGAACAGGTAGATCGGATGTGTGGTCAGATGTTAGCAAATCCAGTGATTGAGAATTATCGGTTTGACTTAGTAGAAGTATCTGTAGAGATGGGAGTGTAGCGGTGTTTGGGGTTGTTGTTTTTCCCGGCTCTAATTGCGATCGCGATGTTGCTTATGTTACCCGCGATTTATTGGATCAGCCAACTCGCATGGTTTGGCACGAGGAAACCGATATTTCTGATTTGGATGTAGTGATAATTCCGGGCGGGTTTAGTTACGGAGATTATCTTCGTTGTGGTGCGATCGCGCGGTTTTCTCCTGTGATGCAACAGGTGGTACGACACGCCCAGCAAGGTAAGTTTGTTTTAGGTATCTGTAATGGTTTTCAAGTATTAACTGAGGCGGGACTATTGCCTGGAGCGCTGATCCGGAATCGAGATTTGCACTTTATTTGCGATCGCGTTTCTATTAAAGTTGAACGCACAAATCTACCTTGGACACAAATATACTCCCCTGGACAAGTTATTACTTTGCCAATTGCCCACGGAGAAGGTCAATTTTATGCTGATGGGGACACTTTAAGCCAGCTAGAAGCTAATGGTCAAGTTTTGTTCCGTTACCAGGGCGACAATTCTAATGGCTCTGTAAATAATATTGCTGGAATTTGTAATCTTCAGGGCAATATCTTGGGAATGATGCCTCATCCCGAACGCGCTTCAGATCCGATGCTAGGTGGGACAGATGGATTGAAGTTGTTTCAGGGGTTGCTTGAGAAAGTAGGGGCAATTGCCTAAAAGAGTAGATTAGGCGTTAGTCTCTAAAGATCAGTAAATCCTTAGTTTGGGAATTTTGGTGACAAGATCAAGTTAGGGTGCGATCGCGTGTAGACACAAATATGGTCCTAAAACTCAGCAACTCCTCGGTTTTGCAATTTTGGTGACAAGATCAAGTTAGGGTGCGATCGCGTGTAGACACAAATATGGATGCTGATGAGCTGAAGCGGCGTTATGCCGCAGGGGAGAGAGACTTTACGGGAGCTAACCTCACCAAAGCCAACTTGATTGGAGCCAACTTGGTTGGAGTCAAACTCTGGGGAGCAAATTTGAGTGGTGCTAACTTAGCTAGAGCAAAGCTATGGGGAGCAAACTTGAGTGGCGCTAATTTAGCTAGAGCAAACTTGACTAGAGCAAATCTAAGTGGAGTAAACTTAACTGAAGCTAATTTACGCCAAGCTAAACTAATTAATACTAAGCTGTATGGAGCTAATCTCAGTGGAGCTTACTACGATGAAACCACTCGGTTTACTCAAGGTTTTGACCCCATTAGTAGAAATATGCGGAAGTTTTAAAAAACTGCGTGCAGTAGCCTCACACCTACGCGGATCTTGCTAGCGTCTTAGGATATGGATAAAACTCGGTACGAACCTTCTTGGCGATTGTAAGCAGCAATTATTTTTTGACGCAGATCGAGAGAGTAAGCTTTCCTCACTTAGTTGAGTCACGGCTGTTCAGTGCCTAACCTATAGCTACAACCCTTGGCAAGTATAGCGATCTCAACTATGACCAGTACTACTATATGGTCTATTCCTCCCCTAAATCTCAAATTAAAACCTGACGAAGTGCATATTTGGCGGGCTTCTCTGAAGGTAGCTAACTCTACTGTTGAAAGCCTGCTAGCAACTCTATGTGTAGAAGAACAGCAAAGGGCTGAACGTTTTCACTTTCAGAAAGACCGAAACCATTTCATTGTTGCTCACGGTCTATTGAGGCTAATTCTGAGTCGTTACCTTGATCGAAAACCGCATGATTTGAACTTTTACTACAACCAATACGGCAAGCCAGCACTGGTGTCAGCAAGCAGCGAAATTCACTTTAACCTATCTCACTCACACGAACTTGCCCTGATTGCAGTGACTCAGAATCGCGATGTTGGGATTGATCTTGAGTATATTCGCAGTGATTTTCCTTGTGAACAAATTGCCCAAAGCTACTTTTCGCCAAGAGAAAGAGCCGTGCTGAATCAAATTCCTGCTGCTCTCAAGACAGAGGTGTTTTTCACTTGTTGGACTCGTAAGGAAGCTTATGTAAAAGCAACAGGTAAGGGTCTTTCGCTCCCTCTAGATCAGTTTGATGTTTCACTAATACCTGGTGAGCCAGCAAAGTTATTGCACACTCAATGGGATACTCAAGAAGCTGGTCGTTGGTTGCTACAGGAATTAGTTCCCGGTTCTGGTTATGTAGCAACGTTGGCAGTAGCAGTGGGAGGGGGGCAGATAAAATGCTGCCAGTGGTGTTTATCAAGCAATTTTTGAGGTTATGTTATAAAACTTTTGGGAGTTAAGCCCTTGCCTCCCTAACTTCCAAACTTGGGGGCTAGATCATGTGAATCCTTAGTTAACTGCGTAAGTCCTGAGTTTTTGCCCTCAAAAGATCTGACTGAGACGGGTCTATTTATGCAGCTAGGGGCAAAACGAGCAACGGAACGCAGACGTACGATAAGGCTGAAATGCTTGGAATCTAAGCTTTCTAGCCTCTACACTCTAAATAACGTTTTAGAGGTAGCACCATGCTA
The DNA here is from genome assembly GCA_030446505.1 of Chroococcidiopsidaceae cyanobacterium YX2bin18. Lineage (GTDB taxonomy): Bacteria > Cyanobacteriota > Cyanobacteriia > Cyanobacteriales > Chroococcidiopsidaceae > JAHHHE01. Next base: position 4,501 of record JAUJND010000093.1, read on the forward strand.
GCAGACGTTAAGACAGGTCTAAGCGCATCTCGTTGGTTTCATTAAAGCCTAAGTTGGAGTAGACTGGCTTACCTGATGGCGAGGCATGTAGGACAACTCGTGTACAGCCGATTGATTTCAGGTATTCGAGCGCCATACCAGTAAGCTGCTTGGCAATACCTTGACCTCGGTAAGGTGGCTCAACGTAAACTCCCCAGATGTAACCAGATTTCCGGTAATGCTCTTCAAGAACATTTGGGTAGAGACCAGCGGAGATCTGGCAACCTGCGGAACCGACAACTATACCATCAACCTCCGCGACAAAAGCCTTGTAGCATAGCTCTTGGCGAGCGTGGCTTATGAACTCAAGCGTAATGTTAAGCCAGTCAGACCGGATAGACTGGGCTGGTACATCATTATCTTGCCACATTTGATAAAAGTGTTTAGCAATGAGGGAATTCTCATGTGGACTTGCCTCTCTTCCTTTAAAATTGCTTTCTAGCAGCATGTTGTAGCTCACCAGGGTTGTGTTGCAAAAACTTTTTACGCTTAAAAAAGTTCTTTGAATAAGTCCTCTGTACAAGCAAGACGCAATACCCTACCTTCACTAGTTGTGCTAGCCCTACAAGCGCGATCGCGGTTTAAACTCTTAGTGACGGGTTTTTACTAGATGGAGTTAAGCGGGTTCGAACCGCTGACGTCAAGTTTGATTTCAAAATAAAACATGCAAGTGCCTACTAAGACGTAGGCATTAAATAGCTCATACAGTTACCCATCAGAAAATAGACAACTAATAAAGCAGCAGCAGCAAGCGCTACCAAAGTCCCAGCCAGCATTAGAGAAAATCCTCGATGGTAAAAAGCCTCTTCCATCAGATGCAGTGACCAAGCTACTAAAGCCACATCAAAAATTAAAATAGTTATCAACATAATCTTAAAAATTTTTAAACTTATTTACATATCTTAAACAAAAAGTCCAGACTTATGCCTGAATCCGGCTTGGTTGCTGAAATAGTTAATTGAATCTTTAAGGAAGCAACCGGACTTGACAAGCGCGATCGCTCAGGTAAGTTTTAATTTGGGCGACGCTTAAATGCCCATAATGTAGAAGTGAGGCTAGTAGTGCTGCTTCTGCTTTGCCTTCAGTTAGTGCCGCATAAATATGTTCGCAGTTACCTGCACCGCCAGAAGCGATAACTGGAATTTGCACCGAATCAGCGATCGCGTGTTAATTCCAAGTCGTACCCTGCTTGAGTGCCATCGGCATCCATACTAGTTACCAGCAACTCTCCAGCACCGCGTTGGGCGACAGTTTTCGCCCAGAGTAAGGCATCTAAGCCAGTATTTTCGCGTCCTCCTCTAACATACACATCCCACCCAGGATCGCTGATATCTTGCCGCCGCCGGGCATCAATCGCAACGACTATACACTGGTTGCCGAAGCGATCGCTACGCTTGATTAATCAACTCTGGTTGTCGCACAGCAGCAGAGTTAATACTGACTTTATTCGCCCCAGCGCGTAACAAATCTTTAATCATGCTTAAGCTTTGAATTCCGCCACCTACAGTCAAGGGAATGAATACCTGTTCAGCCGTGCGGTAAACCACGTCAATGATGATATTTCGGTCTTCGTGAGTCGCCGTAATATCTAAAAACACCAACTCATCAGCCCCCGCTTGGTTATAAACCTTTGCTAGTTCCACCGGATCTCCAGCATCTTGGAGATTGACAAAGTTAACTCCTTTGACTACCCGCCCCGCCTTCACATCCAAGCAAGGTAAAATTCTTTTAGCTAGCATGGCAATTTATATCTGCTCCTAATGAGTTATGCCAAAAACTTTTCAAATTTAATAAGCTTCAAACACTTTACCTGTGCTTCAACAGTTTAAGCGCTGATTTCGTAAATCATGGCGATCATTTCTTCCAAAAACAGCCTCAAGAACCGGAAAACCCAAGCAGCGGGATGGAGCTACAACTCACAATCCAAAAATACCTGTAGAAGACCTTTTACAACCTCAAGCCGTACCAGATGAGCATAAGCAGGAAGAAAGCATCCGCCCGCACCGATTCGCGGATTATATTGGGCAAAAAGACCTAAAAGATGTTTTAGATATTGCGATTAAAGCAGCGCTTGAAGAACTGAAACGCTGGATCACCTGCTGCTCTATGGTCCTCCAGGTTTGGGTAAAACAACGATGGCACTCATTTTGGCGAGCTGAGATGGGAGTAAACTGCAAAATTACCAGTGCGCCAGCGTTGGAGCGTCCACGAGACATTCTGGGACTACTAGTAAGCCTAAAGCCAGGAGACATTATATTTATTGATGAGATCCATCGCCTAGCGCGAATGACTGAAGAAATTCTCTATCCAGCAATGGAGGATTATCGCTTAGATATTACGACTGGTAAGGGTGCTAGCACTAAAACCCGTAGTCTACAGTTGCCAAAGTTTACCCTAGTAGGGGCAACAACAAAAGTGGGGGCGCTGTCGTCACCATTGCGCGATCGCTTTGGTTTAATTCAACGACTACGGTTTTATGAACCCGATGAATTAAGTCAGATTGTGCTCAGAACCGCTCACTTACTCCAGACAGTAGTTACTGATGATGGCGCTCTTGAAATTGCGCGTCGCTCTCGCGGTACGCCTCGAATTGCTAACCGACTGTTGAAAAGAGTACGGGACTATGCAGAAGTTAAGGCAGCTGGAGCGATTAACCAAAGCGTAGCAGCAGAAGCTCTGTCCCTTTTCCAAGTAGATCCTTGCGGTCTGGACTGGACAGACAGACGGATGCTGAGTGTGATGATTGAACAGTTCAACGGTGGTCCGGTGGGAATAGAAACAATGGCGGCTGCCACAGGTGAAGATATTCAGACAATTGAGGAAGTCTACGAGTTACCTTTACTTAATGCAAATTGGCTATCTGCACCGCACACCTAGAGGTCGCGTTGCCACTCCATTTGCATATAAGCACTTGGGTTTTACTCCGCCAAACGAACAGTTATCACTATTACCATGATGCGTTTAATTGGATTTTTGCTGAGTGTCTTGCTGATGTTTACAGCCCAACCAGTAATGGCACAATCTCAACTACCCAACTTCACCCAACAGCAGTGCTTGCAACAACTGGATGATCTGGCACAGCAAGCCTTAAAAGCAACTAATAGCGGCGATTTTGCCACCGCTGAAACTTACTGGACACAGATTATTGAACAACAATTTCCGGATAATCCGTTTCTGCTTTAAGTAATCGAGGTAATGCCAGAGTAAGTCAGAACAAGCTAGAAGCAGCGATCGCGGACTACAACAAAGCGGTAGAACTTGCCCCGAATGCGACTGATCCCTATTTAAATCGCGGTACTGCCTTAGAAGGATTAGGCAAGTGGTCTGAAGCGATCGCTGATTACAATCGTGTGCTAGAACTTGACCCCAAAGATGCAATGGCATACAACAACCGCGGGAATGCGGAAGCGGGATTGGAGAAATGGGAGGAAGCGCTCGCTGATTACCGAACTTCAGCTGACATGGCTACTAACTTTGCTTTTGCCCGTGCCAACTATGCGCTGGCGTTGTATCAAACTGGTCAAACCGAAGCAGCAATTCGCCAGATGCGAAATATTATCCGCAAATACCCCAACTTTGCCGATATGCGGGCTGCAATCACTGCCGCCTACTGGGAACAGGGACTCCAAGGTGAAGCGGAAAGTAACTGGGTGGCAGCTGTGGGACTTGACGCACGTTACAAAGACTTAGACTGGGTAGCAAATGTCCGCCGTTGGCCTCCGAAGATTGTTGTAGCCTTGGAGAAGTTTTTGAAGCTCCAGTAGGAGCAGTTACTATGACTCATTTTGGCATCATTTGTCCGGCAACAACGGGACATTTAAATACTTTACTTCCGTTGGGGCGTGAACTACAAAAACGTGGTCATCGCGTCACTGTATGTGGAATTCTCGATGCAAAAGCAAAGACGGTAGCAGCGGGTTTGGATTTCTTGGCGATCGCCCCAGCTGAAGCACCCCTAGGATCAACTGCACAAGGCTTTGCCCAGTTAGGAAAAATGAGCGGTTCTAAGGCGTTACGTTACAGCATCAGCTGGTTACAACAATCAGCAGTAATGCTTTTGTCTAAAGCTCCTGATGCCATCAGAGCAGCTGGTGTGGAGGCACTTTTGGTAGATCAGATATCACCAGCAGGAGGAACTATAGCTGAATTTCTGAATATTCCCTTTGTGACTGTGTGCAGTGCTCTAGTGATGAATCAAGAGCCGGGTGTGCCTCCTTTTTTCACCAACTGGAGTTACAACTCCGGAGCATGGGCGCATCTCCGCAACCGCTTGGGTTACTGGGCAGTGAATCGCCAAACACGCCCAATTGGAAAAGCGATAGTAGAGTATCGCCAACGCTGGAATTTACCGATTTATCCTAGCCCAAGGATGCTTATTCTAAGCTAGCAATCATCAGCCAACAACCAGCCGAGTTTGAGTTTCCCAGGCAAGATTTGCCAGACTGGTTTCATTTTACGGGACCATTCCATGACTCCAGCGCCAGAGAACCTATTGCTTTCCCATTTGAGAAGTTGACAGAGCAACTTTTGATCTACGCTTCTATGGGAACGTTGCAAAATCGCTCTTTAGAGATTTTCCAGTGTATTGCTGAGGCTTGTGACGGTTTGGATGCCCAGCTAGTAATTTCTCTAGGCGGTGGCAATAGCTCAGAATTACAGTCACTGCCTGGTTCGCCCTTAGTGGTAGAATATGCACCCCAATTAGAACTGCTCAAAAAAGCCACCCTTACGATCACTCATGCAGGACTAAATACCGTTCTAGAATCTTTAAGCGAAGGCGTGCCACTGGTGGCGATTCCAATTACCAACGATCAGCCAGGGGTAGCAGCGCGTCTGGCTTGGACTGGGGCTGGGGAAGTTGTGCCGTTATCTGGCTTAAGCGTTCCCCGGCTACGAGCCGCTATCCAGCAAGTATTGACAGAGGACTCTTATAGAACCCATTTGAGATCTAAGAGGAAGCTGCAAGTCTCTTAAGCATGAGCCTGATGAAACAAAGATTGAGTTTGGCAGTTGCATTCGATAAGGTTCTCTCAAAGTTTTTGACGAGGATTTTGCATCGCTCCATCCAAGCATTTGACCGTTCGCTTCCCCCACCTAGCTACAGTTGGGACAAATCCAGATTTCCCTTGTGCTGCCTTCTCTTGTTTCGAGGGTTTCGTCGCTCGTTCAAACCTGATTTTCGTCATAATCTGGGGATAAACTTGCTCCAACTTCTCAATCAAATAGTCAACGTGATAGCCGTGGTCTAGCAGGATGGTGAGCTTGGGAATATTGACGGGTTTTGACTTGAAGTAGTTGATGTTGAGCGTCAACATCTCAAGTAATCCTGCATCATCCGAGACATTGGCTCTTGTGCAATGGGTAAAGAAGGGAAACCCAAGAGTATCAATGGCGAGATGCCTTTTAATCCCATTGGTCGCTTTGTAAAAACAGTATTCTTTCGAGTTTACCCCCGCATTACAAGTGTTTTTCACCGCTTGGGAGTCAATGATGAGCAAGGTTGTCCACTTGGGCTTTTTTTAACTTGTTGCCGCACTTGTCCATGTAAAACACTCATCAGTTGCTCGAACACTCCCGCTGCTCTCCAATGTTTGTAGTGCCAATAGACCGTTGAGTATGGAGGAAAGTATGCAGGGTAAGTCTTGCCAATTGCAACCATTCTTGAGTTGATAGAGGATTCCATCAAAAATCTCTCGCTTTGTCCAGTTGGATGGTCTAGTGCGTTTCTTAGACGGCAATATCCGAACCAGTAACGGTTCAAGGATTTACCACTCATTGTCGGTTAAGCTGCTGGAATACGGCATGGTAACTGCATCAGGGTTTTGCGATAAAGTTACTTCATCGCCGTAAAAGATGTCAAATGGGTTCTATAAGCAGAATGCAGTCAGGTTACAACAAGCAATCCGCCTTTCTGGTGGAGTCAGCCGCGCCGCCGATATTGTGGAAGTATCTACAGGGAAGACTATACTTTCTCACGCAGACTAATTAGCTTACCAATTTCTGAATTTGTGCTGGTGTCAATTCCTGCACATTATCAAAAATCACTGCTGCTCCAGCAGCTTTGAGTGTCTCACCATAAACATCACGACGTGGTGTTGATTGCACATGAGGTGGGAGAATTCCTACGCCAATCCAGGTACGTGAGGGGAAAAGTAATCGCGCTTTCTCTACTGTATACATATCCGCAACAGTATCACCTAGATATATTATTGATGATGATTTGTCAAGCTTCTGCTCAAGCTGCTCAACTGTAGCTATAAGACCAGTGGGGTCAGGCTTACCAGGTGCATCTTCCATTGCAATTAGCACAGGTGAGTGGAGACCGAGACGTTTTTCTAATACATAGGTAGCTGAGGCACGAGTTGCCCCGCTGAAAAAGCCCCAGGCAATTCCAGCTGTAGTCAGGCTTTCTAAATAGCTACGTTGTAATAATAAGGGTTCATTGCAGATATAACCTGTCCAGTTTTGGGGGTCTGAGCCTCGATAACGGGATTGAAAAAAGGCAACAATTTCTTGGTAGTTTAATTGTTGCGTCTTGGGCTGTCCTTGAGTTTCAAAGTAGCGGTAAATCAACTCCTGAGAGGCTTCCCAATCGTTATTCCAAATGCCTTCTGACTTTAGCTGGTCAATATCTAAATGGGAAGGGCGATAAGCTCCGCTTGTGAAATGCTCTACTGTATCAGCTAACGCCCGATGATAAGAGCCGCCGACATCGCGGATTACACCGTCAATATCGAAAATTGCGATCGCACGGGTTAATACTTGGTTAGGTTGAGCGGTCATTTGCTAGCTGAAAAAACGCTAATAAAATTTTACTGGGAACAAATCAAATGCTCCTAATCTCCTTTCTAACAAGAGGGAGAGAACCGATAATTTCTCCATTGCGTTAAGATGATCAATTGCACAGTTTTTAAATCTTGCTTGGTAATGCCTTGGAGGTGTGATTGTCGAAGTTTATTTTAAAGATTCTCTGGCTAGATGAGAACGTAGCCCTTGCAGTTGATCAAGTAGTGGGCAAAGGTACAAGCCCGTTGACTCGTTATTTTTTCTGGCCTCGGAATGATGCCTGGGAAGAGTTAAAAAACGAGATGGAAGCCAAACACTGGATTAGTGAACCAGATCGTGTTGAGTTGCTCAATAGAGCTACCGAAGTGATTAACTACTGGCAAGAAGAAGGCAGACGTCGTCCGATAGCTGAAGCTCAAGCAAAGTTTCCCGATATTGCATTTACCGGAAGCGCTTAGATTATAGAAATGCATCGTTAAACGTTGCCAGAATTTGGTGATTTAGACTGATATGTAACAGTAACCGCCCATGCATGACCTGAAAAGGTATAGTATAGGCGGTTTTCAATTTTATTCACGGGTAGATAATTTTTCAGTGCTTAGATGAGAATTAGGTTAGGGCAAGTACTCTTACTTGGTACTCGGTTTCTAGGCTCCGATAAAAATGCCAGACTAATTGTCTAAAGTGCTGAATGACATTCCAAAATCCCTTATTACACATCTATCCCTAGACTAATATCCCTGAGCTAACGCTTTGTCTTATCGTTACCTTATACCTCCCCTAAGTACAGCTAATCAGGGGATCGCTTGCTACATTCTTCACAGTTTGTTACAAAAGTATGGGTAACTTCTAAAAACGCAAGACAACATGTTCGGTGGACTTACTGGTTTTACCAATTCTACTGGCACCGACTGGGGAGAGCGGATGCTCAACACCGTTGCTAGCAAAACGATTCGCCACTTGTTTACCCAGAGCGAGTCAGTAGAAGTTTCTGTGCGGTGTTATCCCTCCAGCAAACTCTTGCAGGGCAGCATTGACAGCTTCAAAATGAGTGGTCGTGGCTTAATGATCCGCAAAGATTTTGCAGTGGAAGAAATGTCATTTGAGACAGATGCTGTTGCCATTGACTTCAGTTCTGTTTTGAGCGGTAAACTGGCTCTAAAGCAACCCACCCAAGCCGTTGCCGAAGTCACTCTCTCAGAAGCAGGCATTAACCAAGCCTTTGAAGCAGAACTGGTACAAAAACGCCTCCAAAACCTCTCGCTACCTGCCTTAACAGAGTTATCTGGCGGTAAACCAATTTCCTTTAGCGAAATTCAACTGGAGTTGTTGCCTAATAATCAAGTGCGGATTTTGGCTAAGGCAGATCTAAGCACTGATGAACTCGTACCAATTAGCCTGACGGCAACCATAGCGATCGAGCGGCGGCGACGCATTTCTTTTCAAAATCCTCAGTTTGAAGCCGACGCTGTACCAGAATCTCAAAGACAAATCTCTCAAACCCTAAGTAATGCCTTAGCTGAAGTTTTAGATAATATGGTTGATTTAGATCGATTCGATCTTGATGGTGTGACAATGCGGATTAACCGTTTAGAAACTCAAGGCAAACAACTAATTTTTAGTGGCTACGCCCAAATTGAGCGTATCCCAGGTAACGGTTGATCAGGTGTTGTGCATCTAAGTTGTCCTGTGTTGACAGCAGGGGAGCAGGGGAGCAGGGGAGTAGAGGGGATGGGAAGAATTTGTTGCTCTCAATGCTTCATTACCCAAGGTGATGGATTGTTAATCATGTTTACTAAACTGCCTAAAATTCGGTTATAGGTTCCATAGATTTCTCGACCTGATTCAATATCCATGTAGTTACATTTAACGGCAAACTCAATCCAAGTTTGGGTTTCCGCTGACTCGGCTTCGCAATCACTTAATTTAGCCACAAAAGCTGCTACCCTTCGGGAACGCTTCGCGTACATATCGTCGTTTTCTCCATGCTTCAGCAAGATTTGCACAAACAGAACGTGATGATCGACGAATCTGATCAGTCATTGAGTATCGCTCCTCTACAGGAAACTTTTTTGATAACTCAAAAATCTTCATAGCTGCCTCAAATGCTATCTGATACACTTGCAGGTCTTTATGACTCTTGATTGGTTCTCTTCCCATCCCCCCTGCACCCCTGCACCCCTGCACCCCTGCACCTCATCCCCCCATCCCCCCCTGCACCCCGTTTACCGCCGTTGCCACCAAAGAATAACTGCCGTCCCAAACGCAATCAAAGGCACAAGAGCAACTGTCAAACTTAAGATATTAGCTTGCTGCGTTGTTAAGTTGATCCGACGGTTTTTTGCTTCTTTGGGGCGAATAGAAAGCAGTTGTTTGTCCTGCTTGGTAAGCCAACCAATAGAGTTGAGAAACACATCTCCATTTAGCTGCTGCTCAAATACACCATCTGTAGCAAACGTTGAATTTCCCACTACTACTAGTCTTGACTCCTTTCCCCTAGCTGCTGATTTCTCTGGCTTTGATAATGTTACTTTGCGGCTAAGGGCAGCACCGAATTAGTGGTCCTTGGCGATCGCCTGGATTAAACTCAAGTTTTTACTTGCTAGATTGCTCTCTGCCCAACTTTGTTCATTTGTAATTAGCAAGGGAGTTGCTTCAATACCAGGAACTAAGACTAAATCAATTGGTTGCGCTAATGGGTAGAACGAGATCCCAGTGCCAAAATCTTTGGTAATCGGATGTTCTCCATATTGAGCTACAACCGGAACCGCCGGACCAAAGCCTTACCAAACCAGGAAAGCATCTACAGCAAGGCGGTTTTTCTAGTTGCACACCCCAATTTTTTAGTAAACTATCAAGACCAGGATTAGTATTAGGGTCAATTAGTAGCATCAAACTACCGCCCTGATTAAGATAGTTACTCAAGCTTTGATTTCTTGGTCAAACAGCGTTTTCTTAGCACCAGCTACCACTACCACAGTTGCATCTTGAGGAACTGGTTTGCACCAAATTTAGCGGTGCAGTCGTATATTTCTCTTTTAAAAAGCTCAACGCTTGTGACAGTCCGCCTTGCTCACCTGATATGGGACGTTCCCCGTGTCCTTGCAAAAAATAAACTTTAGCGGGTGCAAGTGTAGTTATTTGTTGGAGTCCATTCGTTAATCTGACTTCCGACAAACGTTCCTCTGTAACTGTTTGCACCAGCAACTGTCGTCGCCGTCCAACTTCTAGGTAAACTTCTCCAGCATTTTTGACACCAAACTTTTGCGCGATTCCAGGTTGCACTTGCGGATCAACGTATTCAAAGCTAAAATTTTTCCCCTGCCGCTGGTAATTCTCCAGCAATTCTCGGTCTTCAGGATTCTGGCTCCGGTCAAATATCCACACTTTAACTGGCTGTTGCAAATTCCGCACCACTTGCTGTGACTGGGGTGCAAGTGTAAATAGCCTAGTTTCTGTCAAGTCCACCCGCGCTGGGTAACGAGTACCCAAAAAATTAATTAACCCTAAAATCACCAATACTGCAAGCGTAGCAGCGATCGCATTAGTGCCAGCCTGAGTAGATCTGCGACTCCACCAGTTAGTCTCACGGGCTTGAAATAGGAGCCATAACCCGCTAAGGACAATTCCGGTAATCAGCAACGCTAAAGGTACTGAACCCCAGCTACCAGATACAAGCGCAGCTGATATCCCTGCAAGTACAAGTGCTGGAGCTAGCCAAAACAGATATTTCCAATATTTCTTTTTAGCGATCGTCATCTTTAAGAACGCTGGAAGCGCAATGCATCAATTGATTGAGCCGTGAGAAAAATGCCTAAAACAATGTAACTAGCGAATAAAATCAAGCTGCTGGTATCAAAAATACCTCGCGTCAAGTTGCTGTAATGTTTCAGCAACGAAAGATGCCCCAAAGCTTCTCCTACTCCACCACCAACAGTTTTAGCGATCGCATCAATTACCCAGAGAAATAAAATCAGGGCAAAAGTCAGGATAGCAGCCAAAATGGTACTACTTGTTAAAGAGGAAATAAACATCCCCAAAGATAAAACTGCTGCTGCTAATAAAATTAATCCTAGATGCCCTAATAGTGGGATTGCTGGCGGGACTGGAGGACTGGCTGCACTTAATGTAATTAATTCATACACCAACAACGGCAGCACAAGCGTAGTAAAAAACGTCAGCACCCCTAATAATTTACCTACTGCCACTGCCCAGTTAGTTACTGGCGACGTAGCCAAAAGTTCCAAAGTCCCGCGTTTGCGTTCTTCAGCATAAAGCCCCATCGACAGAATCGGCAAGATAAATAAAGCAAGAGATCCTATTAAACCCAAAAATTCTCGCAGAAATATGTCTGCCACATCAATTGGCGGTACTGGTATTCCTTGTTGCTGTCCTTGCAAATCGGCGATCGCGGCTAGCTGAATATATCCCTGTGGTCCCACAAGCAGCACGAGAAAGAAGAAGCCAGACAGTAGCCAAAAAATGCCAGCGATCGCATAAGCTAAAGGCGATGCAAAATAGCTCTGCAACTCCCGACGGTAAATGGCAATAATATTCCCCAGTACCACACCCATTTAATCCGCTTCTCCTGACACTATTGACTCTGATTCGCTTGGCAATGCAGCATCCAACTTTTCCTCTGTTGTCAGTTTCAAAAACACATCTTCTAGGGTTGCACGAGTGCGTCGCATCTCATACACCCCAACTCCCATTCCTACCAAGACAGTAACAATATCTCGCCCTGGTTCGGCTCCGGGTTCCGATATCACCCGCAAACACGCGCGATTAGTTAAGGTTCCGGCATCTAATGACGGTATTGATTCTACCAGACGCACCCCCGGTAAAAGTTGCAGCACCTGCTGGGCGGCGGCAGCATCGCTATCAATTTCCAGTTCGTACCCCGCGCCAACCAAACTAGCTTCAAGGTTATCAGGAGTATCTATTGCAACTACTTTGCCGCGATTAATAATTGTCACTCGGCTACAAGTCATGCTAACTTCTGGCAGAATGTGGGTAGAAAGAATAATTGTGTGACTACCAGCAAGACTCTTAATTAAATTCCGCACTTCAATAATTTGTCTTGGATCAAGTCCCACAGTCGGTTCATCGAGAATGATCGCTGGTGGATCATGGACGATCGCCTGGGCAATACCAACCCGCTGCCGAAATCCTTTAGACAGTTTGCGGATCAAAACGTAACGCTTTTCTTGCAAATTGCAGCGCTCAATAGCAGCACCAACTCGAACAGAGCGATCGCCCGCCGCTACTCCCTTAAGCCGCGCCACAAAATACAAAAACCCCTCAACTGTCATATCTGGATACAACGGCGGTGTTTCTGGTAAATAGCCAATTCGCTGCCTCACCGCTAACGAATTTTGATGAACCTCGTACCCCGCAATCTTAGCCGTTCCAGTCGTTGCTGGTAAATACCCAGCCAGAATCCGCATTGTCGTCGTTTTCCCAGCTCCATTAGGACCCAAAAACCCTACTATCTCCCCTGGCTCGACGCTGAAGGTGATATCCTGAATCGCTGGGTTGGCTCCGTAGCTTTTACTTAAATGCTCAACTTCAATCATTGTTTTGAGTCGATTGAGCTTGATTAAAATACCAGATTATCTTAGACCACTCTTAATGTCAGCTTACACAGATTTCCAAAATTTCTACTCACGCCAGAAACCTAGCAATAGGCGATAAGCTATAAGCGATCGGATTATCTGCTGTTGCCTGATGCTAATTATTTAGATGTTGACACCAAGCTTTGATCCAACTGCTAACTTTGCAACTGCATTATTAATTCACTACAGTTTTGATCTAGGTGGCAAT
>JAUJND010000094.1 GCA_030446505.1 Chroococcidiopsidaceae cyanobacterium YX2bin18
CCAAAGTGCCGCAGCATCCATAAAAAATCTCAACTATAAATGTTTTCACCACACAAGTTTAATTTAAGCCTTCATCGAGCAACTTTCAGCCTTTAGGATTCCGGTTCTGGCAAGAGACTCAGTTGTATCATCTCTTGCAATTGGTTATCTGAAAACCTATTTTCTGTCATTCCAGTTGTACGGGCAGCCGCACAGACTTCACCCCAACTTACAAAGTACTTATCGTAATACTCAATTGAGTATTCTCCATACTTGATAACTTCATCACGACTTGGTAAGTGTCCTAGTTGATTGGCAATTCGCTTGACTTCCAGTTGTAAAGTCTTTTTAGAAATTTCATATTTTTGCTTAAGCATACGGGGCACAGGGCTATTTTTAGCAGTCAAAGTACGTTCTTCTTTTCGGAACGGGTCTAAGCCTGCAATTATTTCCGCGTGTCTCTCTCTTGCAATGAGGCAGTATTTATCTAACGCTTCAATTCCAATATATTTTCGTCGAAGTTGATTTGCTGCCAATGTCGTAGTGCCAGCGCCATTAAAGCAATCTAATACTACTTCATCCGGTTTAGTAAAAATGGAGATGATGCGATACATTAGATGCGGCGGAAGTTGGCATGGATGGTCTACACGGCGGCTGTTGTGTTTTAGGCGATGAATGTCTGTCCAAAGGTCAGTAAGAGTGGTGTGGTCATTTATATTCCCCTCTTTCCGCTTATTGAGACAAGCCAACCTTAAACAATAGTTGTCGGCTAAGGGCTTTAAAGCATCAAATGTTTTGGGTGCACTTGTAAGGTAGAACGTTCCGGCTGTACCAGTTAGACCTGGCAATTCACGGGGTTCGCCTTTACTAAAGCACAAGATTGTGTAATGTGCTGGCATAATGAACCTGACAGGAAATGCAAGTGCATCCCAGACTATCCAATTTTGAAATTCAAGAACTGTTTTTATAAACAAGAAATGGCGAACAGCCCAAAGTGGGATGTTAAGAATCGCGCAGGTTCTTCCAGGTTTCAAGATGCGGGCAGTTTCTGCAATCCAGTGATCGCACCATTTGAAATATTCTTTTATTTCTAGGTTGTCTGAGTAACCAAGGTACTTCTTACCGAGATTGTATGGAGGGTCAGTAAAAACAAAATCAATTGAGTTATCGGGTATTTCTCTTAGTCGTTCTAAGCAATCACCTTCTAAGACTTGATCTATCAAATATTCTGGAATATCGTTTTCTTGGGACGTAACATTAATTATGCTGGATTGTATTCGATTGAGGTTCATTAGCCTACAATCAAATACTTGTATTTCCCTATAAGGCTCAATGCCAAATAAATCAGCAAAGCGCTTAATAATAGGAGCTAAATCTCCTTCTAGTTCACAGACTAGATCACGCCACACATCAGATATTAGTGTGCCAGACTCGTGGTATGTATGCTTTTTGCCACCATAGTCTTTAGTAGTCTTGTTACAAATAGGACAATATGTATATTTAATTATAGTTTTTACATGATGTAAAGGCTGTTTATATTTAGTCTAAACTAGTGCACAAAAATGGTGATTGGGTAAGAAGCAATTATTAATTAACTTTGGACACTTGCGCTTTATGGCTATCCAATGTTGATACTGCACTAAAGCTGAAATATTACCTTGAACTTGTACAAGGTCTATAGCTTCACCTATAACAATTAATGTAGCCTGTTCGTCTATAATTGTGGCAACATCAGTTAAAATTTTACCAATTTCCTGTAAAGGTATTTTATGATCACTCGGCTTAATGCAAGGTGGAAGTACGATAACACAAACATTGTTCAAACCTTGTATTTCTTCATGTAAAGCGTTACTACTTTTAACAAGTGTGTGTTTAATTTTTAGCGACTGAGTATTTTCTGAAATATGCGCCATTCACTACTCTTTTGATTATGTTTGTGCGAAGTATTCTTGAATAAAATCGCAAAGAACATCAAGTTCTTTACGGGAGAAAGCTACCGTGCAGTGACTATATGAGCAAAGTGTACGTAAAGCAGCTACTCTTTCAAAGTTTCCAGCCCCATCAAGGACGTAAGCTATTTTGTGCCCTGCTTGCTCTATTTGTTCGTAGCGAGTCCTTGCCTGACCTGACTTACGTTCTATCACGCTATTTGTAGTTACCTGAAAACTTATTTCAATTGCCACATATTTAGAAGTATTAGTAACTATAAAGTCAAAAGAAGTTAATCGACCTGTTTCTGTATCTGTATGTGTAACTCCAGGTAGAGTACCTCCTGGCTGAATTTTTATGTTTGGTAACTCTAAGTTATCTTTCAGATAGTCTGCCACAAAATTTTGGGCTAGTTGACCCAAACTGTTCGACTTTGCTCCCCCAGTAATTCGACTGACCCAAATGTATCTTTGCTTTATAAATATAGTCAGTTCCTCTGGCTTTCCTAAATATCCTCCTATTTCGCATTTTGCCAACGTTTCAGTTACTACTTGAACCTCATCTTCTTCTTGGTTGTTGTAGCTATATCTACTACCGAATAACAGCAGAGCTATTGCATCTCTTTGTAAGTCATCTAAAGGGTAATGTTTGATTAGTTTTTTACCATCAATTCTAAGTGAATTGTTAGTAAATTTTTTATGTGGTAAAGCCTTAAATATATATGATTTTTTCTCTTCCCTTCCATAAGTAAGTCAGCCGTCCTTGCGGAAAAATCTTTATAAAATCTTTGCTGACTCTATTTAACATTTCACCACTAAAGTCAGCTAGAATAACTAAAATGCTTTAGAAAAAGGTTATGGGTAGACTCGATACTCCAACTATATAATAAATAGATTTTCTAATTCTGGCGTATCAATACTTATAATGCTAATGAATTGATCTTGTGTACTTAGTAGTAGTGGAATGACGCTTAGATCAGCCTCAATCTTAGATAATTCAGAGGGTCAAAACTTGGAGGCTACCTGTTCTAGTTCCTCAAATGTCT
Organism: Chroococcidiopsidaceae cyanobacterium YX2bin18; assembly: GCA_030446505.1. GTDB lineage: Bacteria > Cyanobacteriota > Cyanobacteriia > Cyanobacteriales > Chroococcidiopsidaceae > JAHHHE01. The sequence goes on from JAUJND010000094.1 coordinate 2,954, forward strand.
TTTTATAGTGGTGGGTGGGCTTGGTCATTAGTTATCCAAACTTAGGATAGACACGCCAAAAAATCAAAGTAGTAAGTGTAACACCCGCCGAAACGTCATCAAGACCTCTCTATGTATGAGCAACGAACCTATTTCGAGCAATTCTCAGACTGATTGGCAACGCCTCGATGCAATGACCGATGAAGACATTGACTTATCGGACTGCCCGGAAGTTACGCCGGAACTAGTTTGCTAAGGCAATGGTACGAAGGGGTTTACCCGCTGCCAAAAACAAAGCACAGGTGACGTTACGCATTGATCGGGACGTGTTGGAGTGGTTCAAGTCTCAAGGGCGAGGTTATCAAACGCAAATTAATGCCTTGCTGCGAGCCTACATGGAAGCTCAACAATAACGAGTTGTTGCTTGCCCAAAATTACAGATTCTATTAGACGGCAAACAAGTCATTGGAGCGGCGAATACAGCATTCTACATTCAAGTTCGATTAATCACCGCTCAATTGGGTCATTAGCTTTCATGCTTTGTTTATAAATAGCTTCTAAGTCTTGAAAAGGATACATAATTCAGAAGATATCTAATTCCCCAACGCGCTCCGCGTATGCTGCACAAACACCTCAGCGCCCTACCCAAGAGTTATGGTTACTACTGACTTATCTTCTCACTACGGTACAATCTTGATCGCTCTGCATAACAGAAGTCTTTTGCTGCGGCTGTTTATTGGTTGGCAATGTTTGAAAATTTATCTGGTTGGGTTGGGTATCTAGTTTTCCTGACAATTTCTACAGCGATCTTGCTCTGTTTAGTCTAGGGCTGAACTTGCAGTGGGTTTCACAGGACTAATTAACTTTGGTCATGTGGCGTTTATGACTGTGGGTGCATACACAACAGTATTATTGAGTTTGCAGGGAGTTCCCCTAATTGTGGCAGGTTTAGTTGGGGCAGGAATAGCCGCGTTGTTGGGGTTATTAATTGGTTTGTCAACACTGCGGTTGCGGGAAGATTATCTAGCGATCGTTACGATTGGTGTTTCTGAATTAATCCGTCTAGTAGTAAACAATCAAGATTTACCTACAGGCAACACATTCACACCTGGAGCGTTTGGAGTGCAAGGATATCAATTACCGCTATCGAATTTTTGCCCCAAATCTGTTGATTAAGCTGTTAATGATTGGATTGCTAACGCTCGTCACAGGCGTGTGTTACTGGCAACTATGGCGATGGATTCGCAAGGGGTACAAGGACAAAAAACTCGCTTAATCTTAGGAATTGTGGCTTTAATATTGGGTTTAGCGCTCTACAGTGCTTGTGTTGTGGCGCTGTATGATTATGCCAATTACGAGAATGCGGGGCTGATGCTGTTGTCAGTGCTAGTTTTGGGATTAGTGTTATGGCGGTTAGAAACTTTGGTGCGATCGCTTTGGGGACGAGTGTTAAAAGCAATCCGTGAAGATGAAGAAGTTCCCAAAGCACTAGGGAAGAATGTCTTTTGGTATAAACTGCAATCATTAATGCTCGGAGGTGCGATCGCAGGTGTCGCTGGCGCTTTATATGCATGGCAGTTAACTACAATTTACCCTGATAATTTCCAGCCACAGATTACCTTCGATGCTTGGACGATGGTTATTTTAGGTGGAGCCAGTAACAATGTTGGCACAATCTTGGGTGCTGTAATTTATTTTGCTTACGATGCCATAACACGCGAAGTCTTACCTACAAAATTGTCTCTCTTGATACAGCGCGTTTGAGTGCATTTCGGATTATGGTGATTGGTTTGTTATTAATGGTGCTGATGCTCTGGCGACCTCAAGGTATCTTGGGAAAAAGGAGGAACTGACACTTGGCAAATAACGAGTCCAATTTGGACTACAATGCCTCCTTTAGTAAAGCTGACTCTGGTGTAGAAGTCCGGGTGCAGGCAGAAAAAAATAGCTCCCCGTTCTTGCATCCCTTACTAGCAGCTAGCGGTCTTACCAAGAGCTTTGGCGGCATCAAGGCGGTAGATAATGCAGAAATTGAAGTAGTGAAAGGCAGTATTACAGGGTTAATTGGTCCTAATGGTGCTGGTAAAACCACACTATTTAACTTACTGTCTAACTTCATTCGCACAGATCGAGGTCGGGTAATTTTTGATGGTGAACCGATCCAACAGTTGCAATCGTACCAAATTGCTCAACAGGGAATGGTTCGTACGTTTCAAGTAGCGCGGACACTCTCGCGGTTGTCGGTGATGGAGAATATGTTGCTGGCGGCGCAAAAACAAACTGGTGAAAACTTTTTGGCGAGTTTGGTTCCAATCTCAGCAGGTAAGAGTTGAAGAAAAAGAACTGCGCCAACAAGCTCTAGCACTTTTGGAATCAGTGGGATTAGCTCACATGACAAACGAGTACGCTGGATCGCTGTCTGGAGGTCAACGCAAGCTGCTGGAAATGGCACGGGCATTGATGACACAACCAAAGCAATTTTGTTGGATGAGCCTGCTGCTGGCGTAAATCCCACGCTAATCAATCAAATATGCGATCACATTCTCACTTGGAACCGTGAGGGTATGACGTTTTTAATTATTGAACACAATATGGACGTAATTATGTCGCTGTGCGATCGCGTTTTGAGTTCTCGCCGAAGGACGCAATCTCGCCGTCGGCACTCCCGCTGAAATCCAACACAATTCGCAAGTTTTAGAAGCATATCTGGGTCAATGAAGTTGCGGTACTGATGATGGCGATATCAGAAACTATCCCACCTGAAAAAATCAGCATCTAGTTACAATTTGAATTAAGGCGATTAACTCATTACTCCCTGCATCAACGGTGAAAGTTAACTAACAGTTCAAAGCTGATAAATATTACTTCCAATTAACACTCCGCAACCACGGCCAAACACCAGTATTCCTCCTAAACATGACTCCAGCACTATTCTTTTCAACCACAACTTGAAGCTCTTGAGTTGTAAAAGTGTATCCTAATTCTGAAGCAATTTTTATAAATTCCTCTGGGTTGGCTGCCAATTTGAACTTTTCTCGTAAAGCTTCATTAGTAGTAGCAGCTTCAAAAATTTCATTGCATCTTCTTTAGACATTAGGACTATCCTTCTTGACTTACGATGTTATTACTTTCAATAATAAAACATAGAACTTAGAATAACCCTCTGGAACGAAAGGCTTTTTACTTAGGCGCTGCAAACTTAGTACAGCTTACTTTTTATTAAATTTAAGGTACTAGTTAATCAGGTTTCCTGCTTAAGTAATCTTATTGAGATATATCTCTATACTAGAAGTTTGTGTTACTTGTTACATTAAACTAATTTTTAAACCATATTGTCTTAAACAAATTGCATTTGAGTAATAATACGATTTTTAGCGATTAAATATTGTTACCACTATAAGGTTAAGTTTGAGGAAAAACTGTGCCCAATTAGTTTGGCATTTATAATTCTATCTAGCTGCTTTAGTCAACTCGGTTGAGCAACAACGCCCAGATAGTCTTAATATATTAAATAACTGTTACATTTTTTAATGTAACAATAATCATAGAACTTTAATAAAGGATAAATACCTATGAATGACAAAAATGACCAGAACTTTTCCTGGAAGGGCAGCCCGAATGCTGGATTAGTACTATCAATTTTGGCATTTCTTGGCGCTTTAGCTGTCGTAATGGTTGGTTTTACTGGCTAAAAGCATTTATGCCATAGACTGAATAGTTCTATACGAACCAAACCTGACAACTGCAGCTTTTTTGTAGGTCAATTACTCTTAGCTTGTGTAAGCAGACTAAGCTTGCCTGATTAATTCTATTTGCTGAATAGTTTTATGTGTCATTTTGTGTGGGGGCGTGAAATCGATCAAATCTCCTTAACATTGTCTGTAATTACTCAACAGGACGAACGATCGCAGGTGTTGCTGGTTTCTCTGGCTGAAAGATAGCATCTAACCCCTGTTGCAAACTTTCTGCCATCACAATTCGGTTTTCGTAAGCAACAATTACCCTTACTAAAGTGGGCAGGCTATTTTGTTCTGCTTCTAAGTAAAGTGGCTCGACATAGAGGAGCGATCGCTCAATTGGAATTACCAAAAGATTCCCCTGAACTGCCCTCGAACCCTGACGATTCCACAGCGAAATCTGCTGCGAAATCACTGGATCTTGATTAATCCGAGCTTCAATTTGCTCGGTTCCATACACTAGCTGCTGCTTAGGAAACTCGTATAGCAACAACTTGCCATATTCCTCCCCATCGGAACGCGCCGCTAACCAGGCAATTAAATTCGTGCGTTGTCTTGGAGTAAACGGCAGCAGCAGGATGAATTCTTCTGATTCCGCTGTTGTTGGCAGGTTCATTATTAGGTAGTAAGGCTCTACCTGTCGTGGTTTGTTGTCGTAAATCTCGTTGGGAACCTGCCACAAGTCTTCCCGGTTATAGAATACCTGCGGATCAGTCATGTGATAGGTCAGTAACCGCTCAGATTGGATGTTAAACAAGTCTACCGGATACCGGATATGGCTTTTTAGGGCAGCTGGCATGGTGTTTAACGGCTTGAATACTCCAGGGAAGATAGTGTTTAGGGTAGTGATAATTGGTTCTTGAGGAGCGGCAACGTAGAAATCGACAGAGCCATTGTAAGCATCAATCACTACTTTGACCGAGTTACGGATGTAATTAAATTCGTGGTTGCCTGGATCGGAATAAGGATAGCGATTACTTGTTGTATAAGCATCAATAATCCAGTAAAGATAATTATCCCCTTGCCTATCTTTAATATCAGCAACTACTAAATAAGGATCGTTGTCGTAACGTAAAAAAGGAGCGATCGCTCTTACTCGCTCTTTAATGTTGCGGCGGAACAAAAGTTTAGTTTGAGGTGTAAAGTTCTGAGTTACTAGAAACTGCCAATCTTGGTGATATTGCGCGAATAACCAGCGTCGCCAAATAGAGCTAATCCCAATTCCACCACGCCCATCGTAGGTGTTATAAACATTGTCGTTGCCACCGGGATAATCTAACTCTTTAGCTTCTGTGCCAGTCATTACGTATGTATTTGTAATTTCCCCGTAGTAAATCCGAGGCTGACCAATCGGAATACTTACTCGAATTTGTTCACTAGAGGTACGTAAACTGCTACCGTCTCCTTGCTCAACTCCAATATCTTTGACGAAATAATCAGGTAATCCCCCAGCTCCCACTGTATTTACTGGACTCAGTGTAAATCCGTAACCGTGCGTATAAACTAAATGCTCATTTACCCAAGTCTGTGCCTGCTGCGGCACAGCAGTATAATCTAACTCTCTGGCTGCGATAATAGTTTGTTGTTTTTCTTGCAGGGAGCCTAGCGGCAGTTCTTGGACATCTGTTTTTAGAGTGTAGCGATCAATATCAGCATTGGGAAACTTGTAGTAAGGTCGAATCTGTTGCAACTGACGGTTAGTTTTTAATAACGGACGTGTATCCCACAGCCGGATATTGCGAATCGTCAAGTCATTCTTCTTTAAGTCGGCTGCTGTAAGTTGACCTTGGGGATCAAACGTTTCTACCTCAATGTTGTCTAACTCAAAAGCTTGTCTAGTTAGGGCAATACTCCGCTGAATATAAGGGCGTTCTCGGACTAGCTCATTAGGCTGGACTACCAAATATTGCACAACAGCAGGAACAATCAAGTTAACTAAAACTGCTCCTAAAAGATACAGACCTAATCCATAACTTAGTGGCTTAAAAGTGATTTGCTTATGAGTGGTTAAAACCCCTAGTTTTGAATTCTTAAACCCTACAGACCCAAAAATTAATCGCCATAATAGGAAAATCGTAAGTCCTACTGACAGTAGACTTAGCCCAGTATAAACAGGCAATACGGTTACATCTGTGTAGCTAGCACCGTAAGCAACGCCGCGAGTAGAATATAGCAATTTATAGCGCTCTAGCCAAAAATGGAGGGCGATCGCAGCGCCAAAACAACTGCATAGTAAGTATAAGTGTCGTAGTTGTGGTATAGAAAAGCCGGAAAAATTACCTTGACTAAGACTGTTTCCTGATAGTAAATAAATGAGAGAAACTGCTATTAACCCATATAAAAATAGTCCCAAAAGCCAAAATTCTAATAGTTCCCATATCGGCAAAGAGAAGACATAAAAACTAATATCTCGGTCAAATAATGGCTCAGTATGATTAAAACTAGTGGGATGGAAATACTGCAAAAAACTATCCCAGTGTGCCGATAGCACGAAGCCAAAAATTAAACTGATAGCGGTGGCGATCGCCCTTAACCAAAACTGAGTAATTATAAAAATTGCAGTGGTCAATCCTAGCAGTATACCCAGCTGTAAAATTTGGCTAATTCGAGGAATTTGCACCAGCTGCTCTAGGAATTTTTGCAGTTGCAACTGATTGAAAATCTTGATATTTGGCTGCCAAAAACTTAAAGCACTTTGACTGTAATAAATCAGGATTAATCCTGCCACTAAACTTAACACGACTACAATTGGCAGTAACCAACGCAATCCTACTGCTTCGTTTGTCTCACTTGCTTGGAGTTTGGCATATTTGAGGCGATTAGCTACAGCTATATTGCCAAATAAAAAACCAGCTGAAGTAAAGAACGCGATCGCCCACAGTCCCAATTGTGTGTTTAACCGTAGCAAAAATACTGATAAATAACCAACTTCTTGAAACCACAAGATTTCTGCCGCCAGGTGGCAAACTAAATCAAAAAGTAGCCATAACCCCAACAGCAGCACAACTAGGCGAAAAACGCGGTTCATATACCTATCAGCAATTAACCCAAAAAGGAGCTAAGGACTAGGAATTTAGCTTTCCCCAAGTCCCCAAGTCCCCAAGTCCCCAAGTCCCCAAGTCCCCAAGTCCCCAAGTCCCCAAGTTACGTATATTGCTCACCCACATCCAAGTTAAACAACGTTTGCAGCGTTTGCATTGAGCGCCGTCTCGCCTCAATATCCTGTTGTGCTCGTAGTTGCACCATCGGATCATGAAGAATCTTATTTACAATCCCGCGTGTCAAAGCTTCAATCACTTCTTGATGTCTTTCGGCAAATTCAGAACCGAGTCGAGACAAAGCTTTTTCCAATTCTTGTTCACGAATAGCTTCTACTTTGTCCCGCAAACAGCTGATAGTAGAAACAGTCTCAAGCGATCGCCCCCACGCCTCAAACGCTTCTACTTCCTCTTCTAACAGCCTTTCTGCTTCCATTGCCATCTTGCGACGGCTAGCATGATTCTGCGCCACCACAGCCTTCAAGTCATCGACATTGAATGCTTGAACGTGCTCTAGTTCATTCACATCCCCATGCACATTACGTGGTCAGAAATATCAAACAGCATTAAAGGGCGATTTGGTTCTAGTGCGAATTCGAGTTTGGCTCGATCAGCAGTGGTTCTGTCGCTGCTGTACTGGTAAACACTAAATCCGACATTGCCATTACTGCCATCATTTCGAAATTGGATGAAGTTGCAGTTCAATTCCCTGAAACTGAGTTGCTAATTCTTCTGCCCGTTGACGCGAACGATTTAGAATTGAAATTTGCACAGCCCCTTTCGCTAGTAAATGTTGCACCAGCAGCCAGGACATTTTGCCAGCACCAACAATCGTTACTCTACAAGCAGCTAAATTCTGCACTTTCATCTGCGCTAATTCCACAACAGTACTGAGCTAATGGAGACTGCGCCAGTACCAATACTGGTTTCTGTACGAACCCGCTTACCAGCTGTAAGTGCTTGTTTGCTTGTTAAGATTAATTTAATGCCGTAGTACTGCTGTCGAGTTTGTGGGTTTGTTTTACTTGAGCCAGGATTTGTCCTTCTCCTAACACCAAGCTATCTAACCCGAAGCTTGCCACCCGCATCAGGTGCATTACTGCGTCTTGGTGCAGAAACATAAATAAGTGTTGTCGTAAAGCCATTACGGGCAATTTACTGTGTTCAGCTAAGAATTGACAAATTTCCCGAATGCCCTGCTCTGTTTCATGAGCAACGATATAAATTTCCAGCCGATTACAAGTGCTAAGGATAGCAACTTCTGCAATATGGGGGTAACTAACTAAGTGCGCGATCGCCCCTTCCATTTGAGGTTCTGGAATACTCAATTTTTCTCTAACTTCTACTGGGGCTGTCTTATGGCTTAGCCCCACAACCACAATATTCATGATTTTTTATTATTCATGAGTTATTAACTATTAATTAGTGATTAGTCATTAGTCATATTTCGACTAATGACCAATAACCAATGACTACTATCATAGTTGCAGTACCTTTGGTTCGTCAAACATATGAATCGTATCCACAAAGCGAACAGTTCGCGATTGGCTGGAAATGACCAAGCTTTGAGTCCTTGCTCCTCCGCCAAAAAAAAGCGCACACCTTCCATTAAAGTTCCGGGGTAATGCCACAAGCCGCAAATAAAACCGTTTTGCCACTAGCCAATTCTTCAGCGTTATAAACCTTATCCGGGTTAGTGATGCCCATTTCTCTAAGCCGTGCCAGATTGCTTTCTTTGCTCTCCCCAATCAAACCTGTTTTCACTACTTCTGGATCATAGATCAATTGACCTTGGAAATGCCCGCCCAAGCAGCGTAAGGCGGCGGCTGAAATCACACCCTCTGGTGCTGCACCAATACCCATTAGTGCATGAATATTAGTTCCAGAAAACGCGCAGGAAATTGCAGCGCTAACGTCACCATCACTGATCAGTCGCACTCTAGCTCCAGCTTGACGGATTTCTTGAATTAGATCTTTGTGGCGTGGGCGATCCATCACCACTACGACCAATTCCTCAATCGTACGATTCAAACACTCGGAGAGAATTTTAAGGTTTTTCCGTAGCGGACTTGTTAATATCAACATGACCTCGTGCCAAGGGAGGCGCTGCCAGCTTGTTCATATAAAAGTCAGGCGCTGCAAATAAGCCACCTTTTTCCGCAATAGCTAGTACAGCCATTGAACCATTTTGACCGTAGGCGACGAGGTTAGTGCCTTCGCAAGGATCAACGGCAATGTCAATCTCCATCAGTTCATCAGGGTTGCAGAAATCTTTAGCATCCTCGCGGGTGCAGATTCCAACTTGTTCCCCGATGTAGAGCATCGGAGCATCGTCACGCTCTCCTTCCCCAATAACAATGCGACCTCGCATATAAATCCTATTCATCCGCTCTCGCATGGCTTCAACTGCGACTTGATCTGCGGTGTTTTTCTCACCTTTGCCCATCCAGCGTGCAGAGGCGATCGCGGCTTGTTCCACCACTTCAATAATCTCTAGCCCCAGTGTATTCTCCATGAATGCCCTCCCCGAGCTCTTGCTAAATGCACTGTTTCGTCTGGTTCCAGTTCTCAAGTCTACCAAAGGAGGTTACCTGTGCAGAGCAGTGTAGCCCCAGAGCAGTGTTAAGTTTACTGCTATTGTTTCTTTCCATCCCAGCAATAGTACAAAAATCTCTGCTTTTGTTACGTTAGATGCCCTTTCAAGAAAAACGCAGATCCCATACACCAGTCCACATAGCTACATATCCTGACCGAAGAGGCGGGGGAGACAAGGGGACAAGGGGAGTTGGGGAAAGATTAATATTCTCCTCCAACAAATGGTTTCAAGAAGAGCGGATAAATCCTTTGGAAAGAAAGAAGAGAATTGTGTCCGAGACACGTAGTGCATGGAATTATTTTGGGACAGAGTATCTGCCCCAAAAAATTCAGGCATAAAGCGTCAGGGCTAAATTTAATTGCCCATGTACACCGCTAAGCTAGCCAAAGCCTTCTCCATTGCTTGAGGCAGTTGACGCATAATCTTGCCTTTTCGAATCAATTGCTACTAAAGACACTCGCGCAGTTACATAAAGGTCTTGTCCATCTGGAGATTGAATTTGGTAATCCCAATTAATCCGCACACCGCTTACCGCTGCCAGCCGCGTTCTGACTAGTGCTACCATACCCATTTCAATTGGGCGATGGTAACGCACTGAAAGCTCCACAACTGGTAAATCACACCCCAAGGCAACTAGTTCAGTAAACTCAATCCCAATTGAGCGCAAGCATTCTACCCTTGCTTCCTCCAGCCACGCTATATAAGAACCATGCCAAACAATGCCTGCATAATCAGTGTGATGGGGTTGCGCCCGTACTGAATATTCAAACCAGTCCTTAAAGGCTATTTGAGGCGGATTCTGGATAGTATCAGTGCGCGGCAGTTCGCCGGTTGATATTCTTCTGACACTTTTTTATTTAATCAAGTTATGGCTGGTACGTGAGACTATTGCAAATCAACTTTTAGGTTGATCTACCATAATTAAATTAACCTATGCGGCGAGTCGGGGAGTGAGTTGTAGGTAATGATCATCGTTGTAATCATTAATTTAGCTTTAGCTCTGATTCTGGTGTACGTCGCTTGGCGCGTGTGGCGGCTCTGCGATCGCAACTAGCAGAGGTGGCAGATATTTTATCTATATGAGCGTAGTATTCATACAGGGCTAAGTACTGCCCCTAAAGCTATTGCTACAGTACAGATCAGCATTCAGCAACTAGAACAACGTTCCCTGCTACAAGATCTAAAACTCTTCCGATTGCAGCAGGTTTTAGCCCTGGTTGGTGTCGGGCAGGAAATTTGGCAGCAATCGCGTTGGGTACGGCGCTCAATTTTTTTAGAAAAGCTCTGGCAAAATACAAGTACAGATAATTATTATCCCCAAATGATCTGGAGAGATACCCAGCACCCTGGCATATGTGTCGGATACATGGCACTATCGGGCAAGGTATTAACTGCCTAAAATGGGTGTAAGGAGAACGCAAATATGTCAAACAACCGTTCTGGAGTATTTATTGGCGGTGTATTACTAGGTGCTGCCATCAGTACTTTACAGGCTTGGTAATGGCTCCCGCGCTGGTCGTGAAACGCGGCTTGGCTGTTGAAGAAATCTGCCGCGGCATTACCAGAATTGGCAGAAGGGATTTATCGACAAGTGTGCAGGATCCAGGCAGATCGCCTTTCGGAATCGGCACTCCGTAACTGGGATGAAACTTTAGATCGCTCCGGAAGAGGCGATCGCTGCTGGAATAGAAGCAAGTCACCAAGAGCAAGTACTGCGGGAACGTATTGAACCCCCACAAAGCACGACACCACCCCTTTTGGATAATTTATAGGCTGCATCAAGTGATTGACCCTTTATTTTGGCTCGGACTGTCGATTCTCCTGGTTGCCGTTAGTCTTACCGCAGTCTTGGTAGCTGCCTTGCCAGCTTGCAGGAGTTAGCACGGGCTGCCCGTAGTGCCGAAAAGCTATTTGATACCTTGAACCGCGACTTACCGCCTACTTTAGAAGCAATCCTTGACTGGCTTAGAAATCAGTGACCTCACAGATGATGCCAGTGATGGTGTTAAAAGCGCCGTTCAAGTTGCTCAACAAGTCGACCAAAGCCTTGATAGCGTGATCAAGAAAGCTCAAAAGGTAGAGTTAGGTACGCGCAGCGTCTTGACTGGAGTGAAAGCAGCTTGGAAAACCTTGACGCGTCCCCCATCTAATCGTCGTAAGAGCGTCTCACAGCTTCTCAAAAAAAGAGTAATGCAGTTACGCCGCGAAGTGTCTCCCTTGGTGGACAATAATAACTCGGTGTTACCTGAACCTTACAACACCTACAACACTAATTCTGAGGTATCTCGTCAGAAAACCCGCGCTCTGCTGATTGGCAGACTGAGCCGGAAGATTTTGAGCCGCTAGACGCTAGAGATTCTTCGCCTTCAAGCTTGGAAAATGAGTAACTTGATTAACTTGAAAGTACACCATAATTCATCCACCGCAACACTGCCAAGAACGTCAACTGCGATCGCGGCAGCATGAGGAATTACCCATAGTCACCCTTAATAAATAGCGCTTGAGGAGCAAAAGAAACTGAAACACCCACAAGTTCTCTGTAATGATGCGTTCCTATAGAATCTATTTGGGATCTTTAGTGACGAGCTAAGATCGAAATAAATGCCATACTCCAGCAGTTTAAGTGACAAAGAGTGGGAACTCATCGAACCCTTACTTCCTCCAAAGAAGAAAACACGACCACCCCGTTGGAGCAAACGACACATCCTTGACGGCATCTTCTATCAACTCAAAAACGGCTGTAATTGGTGTGATTTGCCGAAAGATTTGCCCCCTTACTCCACGGTTTTCTGGCATTACAAACAATGGCGTTCAGAGGGGGTTCTAGAACGTATTCTGGCTACTTTGCATGGGCAAGTCCGAGCGCAAGTAAAAAAAACTGAAGTGGACTCGCTTACTCATCATTGATTCACAAGCGGTCAAAAACACTTGCAATGCCAGTGTTGAGTCTAAAGGCTTTTGTCATTACAAATGCACCAATGGGAGAGAGTTTTGGGGCAGAGAATCTGCCCCAAAATCTCTCATCATCAAGCGACATCTTGCGATTGATACTTTGGGCTTTCCATTCTTTACCCATTGCACCAAAGCCAATGTCTCTGATGACCAAGGGTTGATTGAAATGTTGAGTCGCAATCTGGATTACTTTCGCGCTAAACCCGTCAACATTCCCAAAATCACCATTCTGCTGGATCATGGCTATCATCCCGACAAGCTCATCGCAGCCCTGCAACAGGTTTACCCGCAGATTATGACCAAGATTCGCTTTGAACTTGCGCCCAAGCCAACGAAAGCGGAAAAAGCAGCCCAAGGGAAAACAGGGTTTGTTGTAGTCGCGACTCGGTGGGTCGTGGAGCGGTCGAATGCTTGGATGGAGCGTTGTAAGAGTTTGGTCAAGAACTTTGAGCGCACCCTGAGCCATGCCACAGCTAAGCTTAATCTTTGTTTCATCCGATTGATGCTCAAACGGCTAGCAAGTACATAGATCCCAAATGGGTTCTATACTATCAATAGTTTTCTAGCTTACCGATTTGGTTCTTCCAACCCGCAGCTATAAAATTTAGCTGTTTATTCTTTGTACTACTGGCTCACCTTTATAGGACTTGCGGGCAGGGGAGACTTGCGTGACTTGCGGGAAAAAGAAAAACTCCCCGTGGTCAAACGGTTTTTGTTGCCCCCGACTTGAGTCGTGGAGAAAGAAGAAAAATTTGGTTCGAGACACTATTTATCAGAAACAATGCGTCCTTGCGAGAATTGCCCATATCTAAAGATATAGGTTGTCCCCTTGTCCCCTTGTCCCCTTGTCCCCTTGTCCCCTTGTCCCCTTGTCCC
>JAUJND010000095.1 GCA_030446505.1 Chroococcidiopsidaceae cyanobacterium YX2bin18
CGAGTGCCGTGATCGCGCTCAGCAGCTCCTCCTGGAACGCCGGCGGGACGCGGCCGTATTCCAATTGTCGTCGCTGAACCAGAGTCGGCATCGGCAAAAGCGCTCTTGGCAATCGCAAACGCGATCGCTGGCAAAGTCTCTGTTGCTGCCTTAACTTAGAAGTAATTTTGAGTTTTGAGTTTTAAATTGAAAAGTGAAGCAGCTAAGAGTAATTAACTCAAAACTTAAAACTTAGAACTCATAACTATTTCTTTCTCCCCTAATGTTACGCATACTGACCCGAACTCGCTGGAAGACCTTAATAGCCCCCTGGCAAGAAGTAGACTGGTTGCTGCTTGCCCTCAGCGTTGGCATAACTCTATTTGGGGGCATAATGATCCGCAGTACGGAGTTGAACCAGGGATTAACTGACTGGTGGCAACACTGGCTTGTTGGTGCAATTGGTTTAGCTTTAGCGCTGTTTATTGCCCGCTACCGTTACGAAAACCTGATGCAGTGGCACTGGATTATTTACGGAATTACGAATATGTCCCTAATTGCTGTGATGCTGACAGGCACTAGCGCTAAGGGCGCACAGAGATGGATTACGATTGGTAGCTTTAACCTCCAACCCTCTGAATTTGCCAAAGTGGGGGTAATAATTACCCTAGCCGCACTTTTACACTCTAAAACAGCGGCAACAATTCCAGTTGTGGTAAGAGCTTTAGCAATTACTGCTGTGCCTTGGGCGTTGGTGTTCTTGCAGCCAGATTTAGGAACTTCATTAGTGTTTGGTGCTATCACCTTGGGGATGCTCTACTGGGGCAATGCTAATCTAGGCTGGTTGGTGTTGCTGATTTCTCCGGTTGTTGCCGCAATTCTATTTAATGTGTTTTTACCAGCATGGTTCTTTTGGTTAGCAGCTATGAGTATTATTGCCTGGCTTACCCTGCCTTGGCGTTGGGTTAGCGCAGCTGGTGCGATCGCTCTCAACGCTGTGGCTGGTCAGTTAGGACATCTATTCTGGGGATTGTTGAAAGACTATCAAAAAGACCGACTAATTTTATTCCTGAATCCAGAGCAAGACCCTCTCGGCGGCGGCTACCATTTGATCCAATCGCGCATAGCCATTAGTGCTGGCGAATTATGGGGACAGGGACTCAACCAGGGTACTCAAACTCAACTCAATTTCGTTCCCGAACAGCATACAGACTTCATCTTCTCTGCTATTGGCGAAGAACTAGGATTTGTTGGCGCTCTTGTAGTGCTGTTTGGATTTTGGTTACTTTGCCTCCGGTTGCTAATCATTGCTCAAAATGCCAAAGATAACTTTGGCTCTTTATTAGCAATTGGCGTTTTATCAATGCTGGTGTTTGAAGTGATTGTCAATATTAGTATGACTGTTGGTTTAGCACCTGTAACTGGAATTCCCTTGCCTTGGATCAGTTACGGTCGCTCTGCTATGCTGACTAACTTTATCGCAATCGGCTTAGTGGAATCGGTAGAAAATTATCGCCAACGGCTGAAATTTTAGGGGCTAGGGAATAGAGAATCGTTTAAGCTATTAAGGGCAAATTTATTATTAGCAGTTAGGAAAACATGATTCTGCCAGGTTCAACTGTTCGCGTAATTAATTCCAACGATACTTACTACGGTTATCAAGGGCTAGCCCAAAGAATAACTGACGGCAAAGCAGCCGTGCTGTTTGAAGGTGGCAATTGGGATAAATTAGTTACGTTTAAACTCTCAGATTTGGCATCGGTAGAGGTGACAGGTCGCAAGAAAGCAAAATAGGGATGAGTCCTGAGTTTCTTTAACTCATCTTCAAAACTCAAAACTCAAAACTATTCATTAATGCGTCTTCCCTTACCCCAATTTGCGACTGGCGATCGCCCCCCTAATCACATTGCGGAGGTGATTGAAACCGCTACAACTGAATTTTTAGCGCAGTGTCTAGACCCAGAAGACCTCAGTTTCCCAGTCATGCCACCATTTGGCAGTTGGGTTAAGTCTGTAGATGAAGATTCAGGGAATCAAGTCTACGGTGTGGTGTACCATGCAACTACCATGCCTATAGACTCGATTCACCGAGCAAGGGCTTTAGGGTTATCATTACAAGACTTGCGAGAGCAACAACCCCAGATTTTTGCCATGCTCAAAACCGAGTTTCGCGCTGCGATCGTGGGATTTGAGCCGAATAAAGACGCTAGACTTTCTAACCAAACGTTGTACCAGTATCTTCCACCACGTCCGCCACAAATCCATCAAGCGGTTTACCGCTGCGAACCTCAAGATATTATCGCCTTCAGTGAACAGCTAGATTTTCTACGAACGCTCTTAGAAGTAAACGGTGCGCCAGTAGAAGCTTTGACTGCTGCTGCCATTCGAGAAGTCTATCAATTACGCAAAGCTGACCGAGATTGGCTAGTCAAAGCCGGACGTACCCTAAGTGTTCTCCTTAAAGACGATTACGATCGCTTGAAAGTTATTTTGAGTCAAATCCATCCCTAAAGAGATCCGTTTGCTGGCAGCGCGTAGATAATGTAATAGTTTTTAATGTTTCAACAGATCTGTAAAGTAGCTCTGTTGTTTGTGTACTTTCTAGCCTTTCTATTGCTCTATCGAGTGCTACCTATGCAACTTAGCTCACAAATATTTGCTGTGGAATCGGCTTCACAGGTTCTCAACAAAGAACCAATTGTTCCCTTTGCCATTCTGCTCGTAGTCATCTTAGTCATACCTATCCTGTTTGAGCGGCTACGGCTACCAGGATTAGTAGGATTGCTAGCAGCAGGAGTAGTGCTTGGTGCAAATGGATTGCAACTTCTTGAGAATGAATCTGAAACAATGAAGCTGCTATCCGATATTGGCTTAGTCTATCTAATGTTTGTCGCAGGGCTGGAAGTTGACATGGAGCAATTCCGCCGCACAAGGAATCGCTCACTTGGCTTTGGCACCTTCACCTTTTTAGTACCTCTAATAGTTGGCACCCTGGTAGGGTTTAGGTTTGGCTTTGGACTAAATGCTTCGATCTTAATTGGCTCTCTGTTTGCTTCCCATACGCTCTTGGCATATCCGATTATTAGTCGCTTAGGAGTAACTAATAATGAAGCGGTAATCGTCACAATTGGAGCAACTATTTTCACCGATGTTGGGGCGCTCTGGTATTAGCTGTTTGTGTGTAGCAATTCCCGCTGGTGACTTCACAATTGTTCGGCTGTTAACTCTATTAGGATCATTGATTATTTATAAAACAACGGTCTTGTTTGGTTTTGATTGGGCGAGCAAGAATTTTTCCGCCGCTCTGGAGACGAGCAGGAAATCAATTTTTGTTTGTCCTCTGGCGTTGTTTCTTGCCGCAGTGGGCGCTCAACTGATAGGGGTAGAAAAGATTGTCGGAGCGCTTTCTTGCTGGTATAGCGGTGAATGATGCTGTAGGCGAAGGACCAGTGAAGGAAAGGTGGTCTTTGTGGGAAGTGTGCTTTCATTCCGATTTTCTTTGTTGATCTAGGCTTGCTGATTGATATTCCTGCTTTTATTAGTAGCATTAGCACCATCTGGCTCACGCTGACAATTGTTGTGGGGTTAATTACCAGTAAATTTATAGCAGCAATGCTGGCAAAATTAGTCTATCGATACAACTGGCAGGAGATGCTAACTATGTGGTCGCTGTCGATGCCCCAAGTGGGGGCAACGTTAGCGGCAACGCTGGTTGGCTATCGGGCTGGGTTACTCAATGAGGGAATATTAAACAGCGTAATTGTTCTAATGCTGGTAACAGCAACCCTAGGACCCCTGATTACCAGTCGGGTAGCGGTGGGGCTGCCGTCGGCAACTAACCTGGAACCAGAGCCAACAGCGATGCCGCCCTATCCCAGTATGGCGGCAGACAGTCACCTTACCGTAGTGGTTCCGGTCTATAATCCCCAAACCGAGCAATATTTAATTGAAATGGCGGCAATGCTGGCACGTCAAGCAACTGGGCGGCTCGTACCTTTGGCGATCGTCACAGCACCCACTCACATGAATGCACCTCAGCTAGAAGCGCGTCTTGATCGAGGTGAGATTCTACTGGATAATGCAACTGCTTTGGGTCGAGAATTAGGAGTTGAGGCAGAGCCACTACTGCGAATTGATGATGCGATCGCCTTGGGAATTACACGCGCCAGTAGAGAGCAAAATGCCAATTTAATTATCATGGGTTGGGGTAAACGTACTGGCTTGCGTGCTCGCTTATTCGGCAATGTGATTGATAGTGTCCTTTTCGCATCCCATTGTCCAGTTGCGGTAACACGCCTGCTGGAATCGCCGACAAAAATTCAGCGAATTCTAGTTCCTGTGGAAAACTTGACAATGCAGGCAATGCGACCATTACGGTTTGCTGTTATGGTAGCGGCAGCAAATCAAGCTCAAGTCACCTTACTTCATGTGTCCGATGCTACAAGTATTGCCTCTTTAGGGAATCGCAAAGCTAGTGCAAGTAAGATAGCTTGGACGCAGGCACAACTCTCTCTATTGGTTTCTAAATTAGGTTTGCCCAATCAACCGGAGATTCAAGTAACACCTCATGAGAATGTAGCAAAAGCTATTTTGCGGGCAGCCAAAGAATATGATTTGGTTGTATTACGAGCGCCAAGTCGCGTCTTTGCCGGAGAATTACTCCGACAGCGGAATAGTACAGGCAGTTTAGCCATTAGCGATGTGACGACCCAACTGATTCAGCAACTTACCGGCTCTGTGATCATGATTGGAGAACCACAACAAGTCAATGCGGCATCTCTAGATCAGTTAGGGCAGGGAAAAAATACCACTGTTTTATCTTAGCGGCTACAAATTCTCTTGGAGTTAATTGAAGATTTAGTGAACTCAGAGCAAGAATACTACATTTTGGAGGCAATGTTTGTTAATTTGCTAGTTAACTTAGCTCAAAATCAAGTAAAAAATAACAGATTCAACTTAAAGGATTGACAATTTTCCGATACTTTAGATAAATTCACTTTTCTGTCGCGGGACTACTGCCACAAGGCAAAAGACTTTAAACATAAATGCGATCGCGCAAAATGCTTATTGACGCTTAAACGCAGCAAAGTTAAACATAGACTCGCTAGCTGAAGAAACACAAACACTGCTTGAAATATTTGTAACTAACTGGCAAACTATGAGAATTTTAGTCACGGGTGGTGCTGGGTTTATCGGTTCTCATCTCATCGATCGATTGATGGCAGATGGAAACGAAGTAATTTGCTTAGACAATTTTTACACTGGTCACAAAGGTAACATTTTAAAGTGGTTGGAGCATCCATACTTTGAATTAATCCGCCATGACATTACCGAACCGATCCGCTTAGAAATTGATCAAATTTATCATTTGGCTTGTCCCGCTTCCCCAGTGCATTATCAGTACAACCCAGTCAAAACTGTCAAAACAAATGTGATAGGCACACTAAATATGTTGGGGCTGGCAAAGCGTGTGAAAGCTCGATTCTTACTGGCTTCGACATCGGAAGTATACGGTGATCCAGAAGTTCATCCCCAAGTAGAAGAATACTGGGGGAACGTCAATCCTATTGGAATTCGCTCATGCTATGACGAAGGTAAGCGGATTGCTGAAACTCTTACCTTTGACTATCACCGCCAAAATGATGTAGACATTCGGGTTGCCCGTATTTTCAATACTTATGGTCCTCGAATGTTGGAAAACGATGGTCGGGTGGTGAGCAACTTGGTAGTTCAGGCGTTGCGGGATATTCCTTTAACAGTGTACGGAGATGGTTCCCAAACGAGGAGTTTCTGTTATGTTTCCGACTTAGTAGAAGGGCTAATGCGGCTAATGAGTGGCGACCATATTGGTCCGGTTAATCTGGGAAATCCAGATGAATACACAATTTTAGAACTGGCTAACAGCGTCCAAAAGCTGGTGAATCCTAAAGTAGAAATTAAGTTTCAGTCACTGCCTCAAGACGATCCCCGCCGTCGCCGCCCAGATATTACCCGGGCGAAAACTTGGCTAAATTGGCAGCCCACAGTTGCCTTGCAAGAAGGATTAAAACTTACAGTAGAAGATTTCCGCAGTCGCATCAACCGCAATCAGCAGTCATTAGTCATTGGTCATTAGTCATTAGCTTTGGACAAAAGACAACCTATAAATTTAAGGATTTACATAATATGCGTGTTTGCGTAATTGGTACCGGATATGTTGGTTTAGTTACTGGCGCTTGTCTTGCTCATATTGGGCATCATGTGATCTGTGTAGACAACAACGAAGAAAAAGTGAAGTTAATGAAGGCTGGGCAGTCGCCGATTTTCGAGCCGGGACTCTCGGAAATTATGCAGTCTGCGATTGAGTCTGAGCATATTGAGTTCACCACAGATTTGGGTGCAGGAGTTGCCCACGGGGAAATTCTGTTTATTGCCGTAGGGACGCCTCCTTTGCCCAATGGTGAAAGTGATACGCGCTATGTAGAAGCTGTTGCCCGTGGAATTGGTACGCATCTGGACGGTGGCTACAAGGTGATCGTGAATAAATCGACTGTGCCGATTGGGTCGGGTGACTGGGTACGGATGATTGTTCTTGATGGAATTGCTGAACGCCAAAATGTCCTGGTAGGAGCTGGTGGGGTCAGAATCGAAGAGATGGCGCTGGACAAGATAGCTGGGTTTGATATAATCAGCAATCCAGAGTTCTTGCGCGAAGGCTCAGCGGTGTATGACACCTTTAACCCGGATCGGATTGTCTTAGGAAGCAATAATCCCAGAGCGATCGCTCTGATGCGGGAACTATATACTCCGATTGTGGATCGCAAGTTTGCGGACGATCCATCTTTACCGTCAGTACCCGTAGTTGTTACTGATATCAACTCCGCGGAAATGATCAAATACGCGGCAAATGCATTTTTGGCAACCAAGATCAGTTTTATTAATGAAGTTGCCAATATATGCGATCGCGTCGGTGCCGATGTTACTCAAGTTGCTAAAGGAATTGGTCTAGACTCCCGCATTGGCAACAAGTTTCTGCAAGCTGGCATCGGCTGGGGTGGTTCCTGCTTCCCGAAGGATGTCTCTGCTCTAATTCACACCGCTGATGACTATGGCTACGAAGCTCATTTAATGAAAGCTGCTGTTAGCGTTAATCAACGCCAGCGTTTGATTGCTGTTGAAAAATTGCAGCAGGTACTCAAAATCCTCAAAGGTAAGACCGTGGGGCTACTAGGTCTGACGTTCAAGCCTGATACAGATGATATGCGTGACGCTCCCGCCCTAAATTTAATTGAGCATCTCAATCGTTTGGGAACGAAAGTCAAAGCCTACGACCCAATTGTCTCCCAAACCGGAATGCGGCATGGGCTTTCGGGTGTGCAAGTGGAAACAGATCCAGAGCGACTTGCCGACGGCTGCGATGCGTTGGTACTTGTGACAGATTGGCAGCAGTTCCGCAATCTGGACTACAGTAAGATGGCGACTTTAATGAACAACCCTGTGATGATTGATGGTCGCAATTTTCTTGACCGCGAAGAACTTCAACGGGCTGGGTTCCAATATGTAGGAGTGGGGCGGTAAGGTAGAAAAAATAAAACTAAATCGAAAAAGCAAAAAGGAGAAATCTCTTTTTTGCTTACCTTTGAAATAGCCCCTACGTTAATATCTGTATAGCGCTAAAATGTTAGATTTGCACTTTTTGCTAGTCATGTAGCAACACTTTTTAAAATCAAACAATAAAAACAGCAATATTCTGAGGTTAGAGAGTAAAGTTTTTATAATAGTACAAAATAAATTTATTCTCTAATTGTTAAGCTTTAAAAAGTTTTATAACTAGTGCAATAAAGTTTAGCATATGAAGCTACAGCGGACAACTCTAGTTTTGCTCCTCCTAGCTTTGGGTTTAGGAGGTTTTGTTTACTTATATGAAGTTCAGGGTGCTAGTCAGCGGCAATTAGCGAAGGAACAACAGCCAATTTTTTCCTTTGAAAAGGAACAAGTACAATCTTTTACGGTAAAGACGAAGGAACAAACACTCTTTTTTGAGCGCGGGGACAAAGCTGGTAGATGGCAAATAAAGCCTAGCAATAGTTTAGCCAGTGACGCATCGGTATCATATTTAATGAATTTGTTGGTGAAGGGGAAAAGTAATCGCACTATTCAAGTCCCATCTACTCAGCTTCAGGAATACGGATTAAATCAACCTCAAGCAACCATTGAAGTGAGGCTGAAAAATCAGCAAATTCATCAGCTAATTTTAGGCAAGCCTGACTTTAATCGTAATTTCTTATACGCTCAAGCTGACTACCCTGCGAAACCAAGTGGAAGTGTAGATGTGCTATTAGTGTCTCCAGATTTTGAGAATGCAGTAAATCGCAAATTATCAGAGTGGAATCAGAGGTCTGAAACTACAGGGAAATCCGATAAAGCTATCTCTCCACCATGAACAGCCCTGTAGCAACGCTACTCGTTTCCTGCCCAGATCAGCGGGGGCTGGTGGCAAAAATTGCTAACTTTATTTATGCCAATGGTGGCAATATTATTCATGCAGATCAGCATACAGACTTTGCAGCTGGGTTATTTTTAAGTCGGATTGAATGGCAGCGAGAGGGATTTACTTTAACGCGTGATGTGATTACTGTATTTAATGCAATCACACAACCTCTACAAGCTTGAACTTTTCACTACATTTTTCCGATACTGTACCGCGTCTTGCCCTTTGGGTAAGTCGGCAAAACCACTGTCTATTTGACTTGATTTTGCGGCAGCAAACAAAAGAATTTGCAGCTGAAATTTCATTAATTATCAGCAATCATCCTGAATTAAAGGTAGTGGCAGAGCAATTTGGCATTGATTATCACTATATTCCGATTATCAAGACAATAAATTAGTTCAGGAAGCAAAACAGTTAGAACTGCTGCAACAGTACAACATTGATTTAGTTGTTCTGGCGAAATATATGCAAATTTTAAGTCCAGAATTTATTGCTCAATTTCCTAATATTATTAATATCCACCACTCATTTCTTCCGGCTTTTGTAGGCGCTAATCCTTATCAAAAAGCTTATGAGCGGGGTGTAAAAATTATCGGGGCAACGGCTCATTATGTTACAAATAACTTAGATGCAGGACCAATTATTGAGCAGGATGTAGTACGAGTTAGTCATAGGGATGATGTAGCTGACTTGATTCGTAAAGGTAAAGATTTGGAGCGAGTAGTTTTAGCTAGGGCAGTGCGATCGCACTTGCTGTGGAGGGTGTTAGTGTATGGAAATCGAACTGTTGTTTTTGAGTAAGAAGCGTAGTACCATCAGACCGATTACAACGCTCAAAGTAAAAAGATAAAAATTAAAATTGCGGCAACTATATTTGAAGTACAAATGTTTTAGGAATGGTAATAGTTAGTTGAGTTGAAGCAGGAATTTACCTGTTTGGAAGGTAAATTTCTATTGACTTTAAATTGCTAATGAAACTTCTATTTGACCTAGATAATGCCTAAGACTGAGAGAATTGTAATAGCACTACTTTAAGTTAGACTAAGCCCCGTGAATCCTTTAAACTTGTCCACCCAAACCCAGACACGCAAGGCAGATCATCTGCGAATTTGTCTAGATGAAGATGTGCAATTTCACGCTACGACAAATGGGCTGGAACGCTACCGATTCACTCATTCTTGTTTGCCAGAACTAAATCTTAATGAAATTAACTTAGGGACGACGTTCTTGGGGAAGCAGCTATTAGCACCGCTGCTGATTTCTTCAATGACGGGCGGTACAGAACAGGCAAGAATAATTAACTATCGGCTTGCGGAAGTTGCCCAGCACTACAAAATAGCGATGGGAGTTGGTTCCCAGCGAGTGGCAGTAGAGAAGCCCCAAGTTGCTTCAACGTTTGCTGTGCGATCGCGCGCTCCTGATATTCTGCTATTTGCTAATTTGGGCGCTGTCCAACTTAACTACGACTACGGGCTGGATGAATGTTTACGTATAGTTGATTTATTAGCGGCTGATGCCCTAATTTTGCACCTTAATCCTCTGCAAGAGTGCATTCAAACCAGAGGTGATACTAATTTCAAAGGTTTGCTTGACAAAATAGCTAAGTTGTGCAAAACGATACAAGTGCCAGTAATTGCTAAAGAGGTAGGTAATGGCATATCAGCGGACATGGCTGAGAAATTAATCGCAGCAGGAGTAACAGCGATTGACGTTGCAGGTGCGGGTGGTACGTCTTGGGCAAAGGTGGAAAGTGAACGGGCAGAAAATTCTCATCAGCGACGCTTGGGAATGACCTTTGCAGATTGGGGTTTGCCAACGGCTGAATGCATTACAAGTATTCGTGCTGTTGCACCAGAAATTCCCTTAATTGCTTCTGGAGGATTGCGTCATGGATTAGATGTGGCAAAGGTGATCGCCTTGGGTTGCGATATTGCTGGACTTGCGTGGCCCTTTTTACAAGCAGCAGATGAATCAGAAGCCGCACTCTATGCTTTAGTTGAGGTGTTAATCGCGGAAATTACAACTGTACTATTCTGCACTGGCAATGCCACCTTAGATGATTTAAAACATTCTGGAGCATTACAGCGAATACAATAGCGATTAGCAATCATTTTTGCTTCTTGAGTGTGAGGTGTGGAGTATTAGGTATCTTGCGAAAAGCAAAACTTTAATTACACCCTTGATCTCCACCACCCTAGTACCTATCCCCCAAATGCGTAATTTCATTAAACAAACTTTTGCCAGTGTAGTCGGTAGCCTGCTCGGACTATTTATATTTTTTGGTCTGGGAACTACTGGGCTGCTGTTGTTACTAATTGGAGTTGCATCCAGAGATAATAGTCCGCAAGTCAAGGATAAATCGGTACTAGTTTATGACTTGTCCCTGAATATTACAGATGCAAAACCAAGTGGCACCAGCGCCATACTTCAAGAGGCACTATCGAGTGAAGATGATAACACGGTAACACTCCGCAGCGTTTTAGATACTTTGGAAAAAGCACGACGCGACAAGCGGATTGTAGGTATCTACCTTGATGGTAGTAACTCAGCAGGCAGCGACGACACTGGGTTTGCCACGCTTAAGGAAGTGCGAACGGCGCTAGAACGGTTCCGCGCTACTGGTAAACCAATTGTTGCTTACAACATGAATTGGGGAGAACGAGAATACTACTTGAGTTCAGTAGCAAATACTATTGTGTTAAACCCCCTGGGAGCGCTGGAAATTAATGGGCTGAGTGCTGAGCCGCTGTTTTTGGCTGGAGCGTTGCAGAAGTATGGTATTGGCGTTCAAGTGACTCGCGTTGGCAAGTTCAAGTCAGCAGTTGAACCATTTTTGTTAACAAAGCTGAGTCCAGAGAACCGTCAACAAACTCAGAAGTTGTTGGGTGATGTTTGGGGAGAGTGGCGGACTGCGGTGGGCAAAAGTCGGAAATTAAGCCCCCAACAGTTGCAGGCGATCGCAGATAATCAGGGTTTGTTGCTGGCGACAGAAGAGCGTCAGAGGGGTTTGTTGTATAAAGTATAGTACTGTGATCAAGTTCTGGGACAACTGTAGAAATTGACAGTTGAGGAGAAGGAAAAGTAATCCTTGCGACACAGAAGCCTGTATGTCTGTG
>JAUJND010000096.1 GCA_030446505.1 Chroococcidiopsidaceae cyanobacterium YX2bin18
AGAGCTTTGTAGAGATTAGTCATATATACTATATTTTTTATCTTTTTTTTTTTAAATTTTTTTTACTGAATAGTTACTTTTTTCTAAATTCATTGCTTTATTAAAATTGGTCAATCGTATATAAATTTAGTACTTATTAAGCAGTTGTTGGTAATTATACTATTCAGGCGTACTACTCGTCTGATTTTTTTATTGAATACTTGTGAAGTGCATAAGTGAATAAAAGTAGCCCGATACGATTAGTGTACAAGTTCACTTAGTTAGAAGAGTTTATTTCTATGCCACGAGTTCTGGAGTTTGGACAGAACATTGAAGAAGCTGCTGATAAGTTAAACGAGCTTTTAGGTATACTCGATCAAGCCTGTGATCAAATGAATGAGGCTTGTTCAGGGCTTGAATCTGAAACTCAAACTTTAGATGAGTCTGCTGAAAGCTTAAGTAATAGTTTAAAAACTTTGACCGAGTCTTTGCAAGCATCCTTGGATGAATTCAACAGTGCTGAAGGAGAGACAACAGCAGAACTTGATACTATGCAGCAAGCTATAAATGATATTCAAGCGAAATTGGATGAAGCGTACCAGTCTGTAGAAACAGCTCAGGGTACTTTTGAGTCAGAGGTTAGTAATAGCCAGACAGAACTAGAGGGGAGTTTTACTGAGCTGAAAGAGTCTTTTGCTGAATTGGCAGAAGCGATCGCAAACGTGGAAGAGTCTTTAGCACAAGGTAAGGAAACAACCCAAAACACCTTTGATAACCTAATCGAAGCGATCGCTCAACTGCAACAACAAGTTGAAACTTTTCAGGCTCAGACTGAGACAAGCTTTGAAGAGCTAGATAACGACGTTAGCGAAACCCACACCTCAGATGTTGAAAGTCTTTTTGGTAACTTCAGCGACCATCTAACTGGGGAACACACAGAACAAATTACCTCTAGCTTTGATGAGTTTGAAGTTAATTTTAGCGACTCATTCACTAGCTTCGGCAATGACGTTGAAGGACACGGAGATGATTTAAAAGCGCGAATTTCTGAAATTCTCCAAACAACTGGCGAATACGCTGGAGAGACTCTCACAGGCGATTTGAATGATGCCTATAGCAATGCAATTGATAATTCCGTAGAGCCACTGATTTCAGAAGTTGGTGAGAACATCGCGCTCATGAGTATGGGTTCGGGTGTAACCACTTCACTAAGTCCAGTATTACCACAGTTAGTTGCTGCCCAAGTAGCTGTTGAAGCGATCAATAGTGTACTTGATGCGATCGACATATTTTGAAAGGTGACAAATATGAGTTTGTTTTTTCTAATTCCACTCAGGATTAGTTTAGTAACTGGCTATATATTTAAAAATTCTGCTGCTGACATGGCGGAACTCATAATCTTAGCGATAGTTTTTAACCTAATTTTGAGTTTAGTCTTAGCACCCTGGCAACTCCAGCTTGTAGTTTTGGTAATGGTTCTAATCGGTACTGGACAAATTTTACCCCAAAGAGATTAGACAAGCGAGATTGAAAAAACAAGGATATGAGGATGTTTGAAAAATGGATGCAGAATTGAGTCAAGCGCTGTCATCTTTATCCCAAATGGCTACCCAATTTCCTGAAAAACTAAACACCTTAGTTAAGGTAGCAGGGGAAGTTAAAGCGGAAGCCGACGCATTAGTAACCGATATTGAAGACAAACAAAATCAAGTTACACAGATTCTTGAACAAATTCAGACTGCTCTCAGTGAATTGCGAGAAGAAGTTTCCAACCAACAAACTCAGCTTGAGGGAGAAGTTACCGAGGTAGAAAGCAGCGTCGAGTCTTTGACTGGGTTGATTGCGGAAGCACACGAGCAGTTAGGTAACGAGTTAGAAGTGGCTCAAGGAAAGATGTCAGACCTAAAAGGGCAATTGGGTGAAGGTAGTTCAGCTACCGAAGCCGCAGGTCAAGAAAACGAAGCCGCACTAACAGAAGCCCAAGAAAAAATTAAGTCTAGTCAAGAGCAATTAGGGTCGGCACTGGATACAACCAGTCAAGAAGTAGAAGCTTTGCAAGAGAAGTTGGAGTCAGTTAAAAATGCCCTGGCAGAGCAGATGAATCAGTTGACTGATGAAATGGACAATGCTCAGGACGAGGTTGCCACGAAAATTCAGGAAATGGCAGAGGAGTTTACCCGCCTGCATGAGGATTTTGGCACAAATTTAACCGATGTAAGTACAAACGTTGTTAAGGCAGGGACAGATGACTTGCAGGAGCAGGCTGAACAACAAATTGAGGTCGAACTTAAAGAGCTAATTGAAGCGGCTGTCAAGCAAGTGACAGACACGATTGAAGTAATGAGTGACAAAATTGCCGACTCTGAGTCTGAGGCATCCAATGCCCGCGAGCCACTGGAACCCTTATTTGATGAGCTAGCTGATTTTATCAGTCCGCTCGAAGATGGCATTGAAGGCGTGAAGGTGGCTGCTGATTCGGTTGGGGTTGGTTTCGGTTGATTTTAATAAAATTTATTCGGATGGAGGTAGGTAATGCCTGCACAATCGCTTGAAACTACTGCTAGGGAAACGGCTGCAAAACTAACAGCATTATTAGAGGAAGCCGATCAGGCACAATCAGGTTTGACAGAGGTGCGAAAACAACTGGCACAAATTTCCAAACAAATAGAGGATGATTGGTCTAGCTTAAACGATCGCGCCCAATCACTCTTAGAGCGGGTTACCACTGCGAGAGAAGAGTTAACCACAGAAGCGGGTTCAGTCAGTGAAGGGCTAGTTCAACTCAAGAGCGGCGTAGAAACTTTGCAAGATGAGACGAGTCAGGAACAAGAGGCAACAACTTCAGAGATCACAGGTTTGGGCGACGAATTAGAAACACTTAAGTCAGAACTTGAAGGGACTTTGCAGGAAGTCGAAAGTTCCCTCAGCTCTCTTAAAGAAAGGGTAGAGGAAGTTGAGGGACTCATCGAGGAGGAAATGTCTCAGAAAGAAAGCTACTTGCAGAATGATGTCTCTACTGAAGTGCAAACCCATCAAACAGATATCGAGCAGCAAAGTTCAGACTTGCAGGCTTACATTGGTGATGAATCTATTCCGGCGATCGCCCAGATGGTAGCGGACTTAGCAACTCAGCATGAGGCTAAAGTAGAACAACTAACTCAGAAGAAGCAAGAGTTAGAGGAGTCAACGGAAACATCAGCTCAAGAGTCAATTAATCAATATCAGCAGAGCCAGGAAACAGCGTTTGGAGACCTGATGAATACGGCTAACGAGCTAGAGCAAATGATGGGACAGCTAAGTAACTTGGTTGACCAAGGAGGAACAACCGTCGTTAGTGCGAAAGATACCCTAGTGGATGGAGTCAAGACAACCAATGTGGGGCTTGAAACGGCGCTAGGTTTGGTTGAAGAAGTTAGAAAGTTACTAGATAGATTTATGCTAGCTTGAGTAGGCGATACCACCTTCAAACATTTGTCCTTCCCCCAGAACCCAGCGGTAGACCGCTACTGGTAACATTCGAGGAATCTGAACTCGAACCACGACGAGTGAGGTCAAGATGCTAACCAAGAAAACCAATCTGACTCTAGAAGAATTCTGGGCGTTAACAGAAGGAGAAACAGCCTACGAACTCGTGGACGGTCAAGCAACACCAAAAGTGTCACCCAAATATTTTCATTCGTCTTTACAGCGTGCATTTGACATTTTGATTAGTGCTTGGTGTAAAGGTAAGGGACGAATTCGACCGGAGTGGGCAGTCTCTTTAGAGCGCAATGGTGTTCCTTGGGTACCTGTGCCGGATTTAACTTACATCTCCTACGAACGCTTGCCCAGAAGTTGGAGATGTAATGAGGCTTGTCCTGATAAACCTGAACTGATAATCGAGATTATTTCTCTGGGCAGACTATGAAAGAATTTGAGGACAAAGCCAAGATTATTTTAATGCTGGAGTATCTATAGTATGCGGTATGAACCCTGAAGCCATTAGCATTACGGCTTTTTCCCCAGATGGTAATTGTCGGCTTTACACAGGCGATACCCAAATTATGGATACGCTTTGCTTCCTGATCTAGAACTAACACCTCAGTTAATTTTTGAAGAAGCAGAACTGCTTTAAATTAATTAAGACTTACGCGATTAAGTGTTTGTTCTATTATTAAACCAAGACTTGGGGTTTCCCCCAAACCCTGTAAATAATAGTTTTATCTGTAAGCAATCAAATTGTCTGGAAGAGATGCATAAGATCCTGTTAATAAAAGAATAAAAAGATTTTGTGACAAAACCTCTAAATTTTGTTTAGAGATTCTTTAGCTTTTGATAATAAATCTGTAGCTGTCTCAGCACCAATCTTTGTTTGATTGGAACCATCTACCAGGGCAGCACTAGCATCAATCACGCTGGAACTAGCTGTATCAACTACATTGCTTACTATGCCCATTACTTCCTCAACTTTTTGACTTGTCTTCACAAGCTCCTCAAAGATGTTGTTTTGAGCCTCACTGACCTGGTCAATTGTGTCTTCCGCCGATCGCTCTGTGGCATCTTCTACCAGTTGCAACTTGTCTGTAAGTTTTGCTACTACTTCCTCAAGCTGCTCGGCAAAATCAGTTACTCTTGTCGTAATTTCTGGTAGGCATTGCTCGAAAATATATGTTTGCAAAGCTTCAGATCGTTCTTCTATAGTTGTTTGATGACTTTCTAGTTCACTATCTACTTCTTGTAAATAGTCCTCTGTTTGAGAAACTGTTTGTTCTGTTTCTGACCCGATTTCTTTGTCTTGCAAAGCGGTTAGAGCATCCTCAGACACTTTCAAGCTTTCCTCTAGTTCTGGTGTTACTGCCTCGATGCCGTCATCTAAAGCCGCGATCGCAGTTTTGGTTTCCTCTAGTTCTTGTGTAAACTCATCTCCCAAAGCTTCAACCCTACTCTTGAGTTGCGCTAATACCTGAGTGACTGACTCAGTGCCTATAGATAGTTCACTTTTGATCATCTCGCCAGACTTTGCAGCTTTGCATAGGCTTCATCTAGAAGTTTCATGGCTAGAGACTTATCGGTTAAGTTCATACTAGCTACGAGGCGGGGATCCACAGTATTCTCATCCCACCTATAGCCCTTATACTCCTCAAGATCCGGACGAGCTTTACCGCCTTTTCTATTAATCTGATTAACAAGGCCCTGATTCCATTCTTGCCAACCTCGATCTGCCCATCTTTTACCTATGTCTCCTGTTATGTCATGTGACCTTGTTGCAGCTCTTGTATAGAATCTAATAGTTCCATTACTGTTTACCTCAAAGCCAAACTCTCTAGAGCCGTTGATTGGGTGTGAATCATCTAGTCGAAATCTTTTTTTATTTGTGATAGTTGAGTATGTGAAACTCGAAGAAGTAATTTCGGTTAGCATTACAGAGCCATTAGCTCTAATAATATCCTCCCAACTTGTTCCTGTTCCCAAAGAGATGTCAACAATATCACCGACCTGTGGCTCTCCAGAAGTTACCCTTGGCTTAAAGTCGCTATACCCGTCGAACTCTGGATTGTTAACTGTCCCGTTGAGGTCTCCCATCATTTGATTGAGAAACTCTTGCGGCGTTATCCCTGCCGGCATTTCGTCAACAACAAATGAGTACTCGTCGTAATGAGTTGGTCCATTTTTATCAGAAAGTGACTGAAGCTCTGCATTAGCATTCTCAAGCGCTTCCTTGACTACCGGATCTTCAGACCACGGTTCTTCTACTTGTGTGCGATGGGTTTCTGGTATTTCTGGTGGTGTAAGATCCGGAGGCTCCAGCGGTGGAGGAAATATTGGAGGAAGTATCATAGTTACTAATAGTTATCAAGCACAATGTCGAAAAAAGCCTGTACCTTTTCAGACATAGGCAGTTCTAGTCCAAACTAGGCGAGAGTTCTAAACGCATTTCCTTAGCTAGATGAAACTTGTCAGCTAGTTATTACTACAGCTTTGCAGTCTTGCATAAGCTTCATCCAAACGCCTCATTGCTATAGGGTCTGAAAGACGTGGAGTTCCTGCCGGGGTGGAATCCCTCTTAGAAAGTCCCATGAATTCTCTCGCTCTAGCCAACATTTCTTCTGGTTCTACCCGGAAACTTAAACTACCGCCAACACCCCACTTAAGATTGACTGAACCCCCAATCTCCCATTGACCGTCACCATCTGAGTCTTCTCCGTGGATAACTTCAAAACCGCCGCCTGCACCAACACCAACACCAACTGCCACTTGATTACTACTATCGCCCAGACTAACACCTCCACCTGCACTAGCATCTGCACCTACTGAGGTTCTTCCACTACTAAAATGGATACCAGCGGAAGCTCCGGCACTTGCATTTACATCAACAAGTTCACTGTCATAAATATCTACACTTGCTTCTGCTCCAGCTCCCAGTTCGAGCCTCTCCGGACTAGCATGGGCAACAGCACTAGCGCTTAGAACTGCCTCAGGATTTCCATCACTATTAAGATCTGCACTTGCTCCAGCTCCAGCTCCAGCTCCCATTTCGAGATCTTCCTGACTATACTGGGCATCAGCTCCGGCATCTAGAGTTATCTCAGGAGCGCCATCACCATAAACGTTTACTTCTTCTTCAACATCAGGCTCCATACCATCAATTCCGTATCCCCCTCCAGGAGTGATATCCTCTTCTTCTCGGTTTGGCTTATTTTTACCCACTTGTATTTCCTTATACCTAAGATGGCACCGACTTTGCCAAGCGCCGTAATTACTTTTCCTTTTGTGGTAGCTAGCAAACTGGTTCAGCAAAAGCAAAGCATCTAACCCAAAACAGCTTGCACTTGTTCTAAAACAGGCTCGATCTCCTTAATAAACCCAAAAACATCAACTATCTCATCCACAACATCAGCAAGTTTTTCATCCAATAGGTCATTAGATTCTTCCCCAGCTTCGGCTAAGACCGATACGGACTTAGTCATGTTGTCGGCTGAATCTGAAAGCTCACTTACAGCTTCTTCTATAAACTTCTGGCTAATTGTTGTCAGGATATCGCTCGAACTTGTATCCAAGGTGCTTTGCACAGTTGCTAGCTTATTGTTGCCCTCCTCCTCTACCCTAGAAAAATCGCTAGTTAAACACTCTAGCCTATTCTTGAAATCTTCCTCAAAGGCGGCAAAGTGTTCCATTAGAGACATCTTGCGCTCGTTGAAGCTACTTGTGGCTCCATCCATCGCTGCCTGAAACTCCTCCAGATTGCTTTGGGAAGTCTCTAGATGATTCCCAGCCTCAGTCTCAAACACAGCAGCTTGCTGAGACAATTTCTCAAAACTTGCCTTTGTAGTCTCGGAATCTTCATTAACCTCAGAAGACATTTCTTCCTTGCAACTCTTGACATCGGCTAACTGGCTTTTGATCAGACTAATCTTTTCCTCAGTTTGGCTCTGCAAGTGGCTGGACTTCTCCTGAAGACCGTTTAAACCTTCCTTAGCACTTGCCAGTTCACTCTCTAGGTTTTGCTCGGCTGCTTCCAGTTTGCTGTTGAGTGCTTCAAAGCTAGCTTGAGCCTCATTGCTGGCGGTACTGAGGGTTTCGGTTAGCGTTGTTATAAACTGCATAATCTGACTGACTTCATCAGCAGCGCGATCGCTCTCCTGCGAAAGCACCTGTGTTCGCTGCTCACATTGTTCAAGTAGCTCGTTAATATCTTGTGGCTGTGGCATAGTTGCTAAAACTTACCCCTTGAGAGAAAATTCAGGCTCAATACTAGAACCTCGAAAGCTACCTGGTATTACTGAACTTGTACATTAATCTTGTCGGGCTACTTTTAGTCACTTATGCAGTTCACAAGTACGCACTTGAGAAAAATCAGACTAGGAGCACACCTAACTAAGATATAAATGCGTTGAGATTTCAAGGCAATCCCATACTGCTGAATGAAAGTTTTTCAGTAACCTGCATAGCAACTTACTTTGCGATCGAAGAGTTAGATGTAATGCTTAGAACACTGATTCATGATTACAGTCCTTGAGCGGTCGTATTGGCTCATAACAATTTAGAATGATTCACTGGCTGCCAGGCGAGCATTACAGGAGAGGGGAAACAGTATGAATGAGCCTAGAAATATTATTAGAGAGTTTTCCACATTTGTATTCTTGAAGACCGCAATAGTCACAAAATTCCCGTTCTAAAATCCGACCGGGAATTAGAGCGTATTATTAGCAATCTGGTTAATGAATGCGCTTCAAGGGTAAAAACAAAGATGCTTGGGCGAGATACTTTCTACTAGTTGCGCGACAAAATGACCCCCAGCTTACAGCTTCTCTAAATATTTCTTCATCCGACTACAAATTGCAACACATTATCAAGCGTCTGATTGAGTTAGCGCAGAACCAAACCGAGATGTTCAGGTAGTTTATGTAGAGCTCATTGCCCGAAAAAATGATCATAGAGTCGCCATTATCTGAAAAACTCAGTTCCAGTCACTGAAAAACTTTTATCGGCTCATCCAAAAATTTGCTGGTATGCTGCCAAAGATTTTTACGGAAAGCGGCTGCAATTTTCAAACCTCCGCTATCAATATCCTCTAGAAGAATGTTTGCAGATCGCTAACTTAAGGGCCTAGTGAACCAATCAAATTACTCAGGAATTTTAATTTTAAGTACAGGCGGATTACCATAAAAAGCTATGCCGAGAAACGCCTTTGGGGCATTATTTCTGACAAAATCAGATCGCAGAATGAGGCAAAAACAAAAGTTTCTCAGATGACGGTTTATTGAGAACTTTGGCAAAAAACAGAGTTGATAGAAGCTCTTAAGGTTATAAACAATCATCACATAGAAATTAATTCTTATTGTCTAGTTTTACAATCTTACAAAGAGATATATCAGCCGAGACAAATTAATCACAATCAACTTGCTCCACCTGCTAGAAGATCAATTACAACAAATTTCTGTTCGCTACAACCAGCGGCGGCAGGAATTGAAAATTTTAAGATCAGCCGATTTAGACGATATTACATTTATCTTAAAACCCGTGTTCAAAGTTGTGCGAACTTATCGAAGCTCCGATTCTTTTATTGAGCGAATTCAGGAAGATTCAAATAAGTTAACGACCGATCCATTGAACAATCTGGTAGAAACTGGTATAAAACATTGAGCCAAAATGAAGAAATAGAGCAAATCAGGATTCATTATTGCAAGAGCTTTGTAGAGCTACCTGATGCTGCTCAAAAGATGCTGAAGCTTTAAGTTAGGTCTAGAATTAACCCAAAGTGATATTTTGCTTTTATTTGGGCAACTAATTGGGTTGCAAAAACAGGGCCGAGGTTTCTTGCAAGATAAAACAATACAATAGGGAACTTATTGAAAGCTCTAATTCAGAATTGGAGGAGGAATTTCCATGAACTTTTTCCAGCCTAAAAGTAGACTAGATCAAAATATTATATTAATATATATCCATTATATTTTTTTATAAAAAATTTTTTTAAAAAATTTTTTTAAACAAATTTATATAATAAATTAAAACTATTTGTTAAGAAAGAAAATTTTTTATTAAGTCTACACTACCATCAGCAATTACACGAACAACAAATAGCTGAACAGCTACAAATTTCAGTAGCTGAAGTGAATACTAAACTTAATGAAATCATACAATCCTTACAACCAATTTTTAAGCAATGGGTCGAAACTACTTTGGACATTGCTCTTGATTTATGCAGTTCGGCAGAACAAAAGCTAGCTAGCTTTGTAAAAACGTGGTTACAAGATCGTGCAACTTTAGAGGTGTGAAGGAGGTAGAAATGATGTTGAGCTTTGACGAGTTAATGGCTATCGATTCTGACCAGGTATTGCTGGAGTTCTCGCTAGAAGACCAAATAGCGGCATGGCAACAGTCTCAGAACCAAGCTTATTCTAACGATGCTGCTTGTTGGAATGCCTATCAGAATTATCTCTGTCTCAAGGCTTTTCAGATTTGGTTGGAAGCAGAAACCGATTTACAAGACAAACCTAAGGTATGGCCTCAGCCAAGTCAGTTACCCAGTTTCTGGGAAGTGGTTAATGGCACAGTCATTACTTTGGGTAAGACACGATTGGCACTTGTTCCCAGCGAAACGATTAATCTTGAGGAGTTGCGTGTACAGCGGGAATGGGTTGATATTCCTAACTGGGCTGCTCACTATTATCTAGCTGTCCAGTTAAACTTAGAAGAACGTTGGTTAAAGGTGTTGGGATACGCTACTCACGATCAGCTCAAAAACGAGGGGAAGTATGATCCAATGGATCGCACTGTCTGTCTAAATCGGGAGAGCTTAATTGAAGACCTTAACGTGATGTGGATAACCCAAGAATTATCTACCAGTTATAGCCTAGTAGTCAAACCCCTGCCAAGTTTATCTAGCCAGAAAGCAGAAGCATTGCTAAATCAACTAAGCCAGCCATCTTGCTATTCTCCCCGACTAGATGTTCCATTTGAGCAGTGGGCGGCACTGGTAGCTAATCCTACCTGGAGACAGCATCTTTATCAACGGCGATCGCAGTATGTAACCTCGCCCAAAACACTTGTGAATCTGAGCCAATGGGTTCAAGGTATTTTTGAAGCCGGATGGCAGGTTGTTGAGGAATTAGTTGTTCCTACAGTCCTCGTTCCAGTTGCTAAAAGTGCTAATCTGATCAAGCGGGCGAAGCAAATCAACCTGGGAGAACACGCCGTTGCTTTAATTGTGACCAGTACCCCAGAAGATGACCAGGAAATTAGTATTCTCCTACAGGTAGAGCCAATAAATGGTCAAACTAGCCTACCTCAAAATCTCCAACTAAGTGCATTTGATAAATCTGGAACCATTCATCGAGAAGTTCGAGCCAAAAATGCTACTCCTTTTATTGAACTGCCGCGCTTAGTTGGCTTACCTGGAGAACAGTTTAGTGTCAAACTGGCTCTTGGAGATTTTAGTATCACAGAAGACTTTATGATTTAGATAAGTCAGTACCATCAAGCTTTTGAACACAGGAAAGT
Source organism: Chroococcidiopsidaceae cyanobacterium YX2bin18 (assembly GCA_030446505.1). Classification (GTDB taxonomy): domain Bacteria; phylum Cyanobacteriota; class Cyanobacteriia; order Cyanobacteriales; family Chroococcidiopsidaceae; genus JAHHHE01. The sequence goes on from JAUJND010000096.1 coordinate 10,960, forward strand.
CAGTGATTCTAAAGCCGAGCCTTTTTCATGAACAAAGCTACCTATCAGGCAGTGGTACAGAGCGATCGCCTCATCTTGTAGGTTAATTACACGCGCGATTCGTGGGCTAGAACTTTAACTTATATTAGATGAAATAATTAGTTATAAGATATTAAAGGAGTAATCTCAATAGAACCTTGATAACTTAGTTTCGGCATCAGTATAAACTCATACAATCTATCTGAAAAATTAATAATATATGCTCACCAGGAAACAATAAAGATCAATTTCTAAAGCACAGATAAATAGCGATTCGCACTTGGAATTCCTATTTTTTTACCTTGTGTTTATTACAACATAGTAGTGTCAACTAAGGAGACTCTTACGATTCGTATCAAGCTGGAATGACTAGCTTTATATCTTCAAAAAAATTTACAAGTAGTTTAAGCGAAAAAACCGTTTAAGGCTTAAGACACTTAGTCTACACAGATGCAAAATCATGAGGTTTATCGATGATCCTCCTCTTAATGCTTTAAAAAGCGGTAGAGCCAAGCTTTGGATGTTGCTAGTAGGTGTGAATGAATACCACGATAAACAGTTAGCTCCCTTAAGCTTCGCGGTTTCAGATTGTGAAGGCTTGGCAGAAGCACTGAAAGAGGCAACACAAAGCTTCCCTAAACAAGAAGTGATAATTCACTGCCGCTCTGCTACACAAACCTCGGCATTAGAAGCCATTCGGACCAGTCTCCAGCGGATTGTTAATGAAGCTAACTCGCAAGATACTATTCTGTTCTATTTTTCCGGGCATGGAATAATAGAACCCACAACTAGGCAGCCATTTTTGTGTCTTGCTCAAACTCAGATAGACAACTTGCAGAACACAGGCTTGGGGTTACAGGAGCTACTACAGCAGTTGAAGCTTTGTGGTGACAAGCAGTTGGTATTGTTAGATGCCTGTCATAGCGGCAGCATAACTCAACTATTGGGTAAACCAAAGGGCGAAGCAGCACAGACTCAACTAAACCCCACTCACGAATTAACAGAAGTTTTACAGCAATGCGCTGCTCAAAGTAAAAGCTTTTGCGCTTTATTGTCTTGTGCTGAAGGACAACAGTCATGGGAATTCCCAGACTTAGAGCATGGAGTTTTTACCTACTACCTAATGCAGGGATTACGGGGTGAAGCAGCAGATGCAAAAGGAATAATTGAAGCCAATAGTCTTTATAGATATGTCAAAAACCAGACCCAGCAGTATCTTGGTCTATCTGATTCACATAACTATAAACAGACCCCTCGATTAATCATGTCAACGACTGAGGATATAATTATAGCATTTATCCCAGAAGCTGTTGATTTAATTAACGATTACGAGAAAAGCCTACTGGAATATAGGGGAAAGTTCAATAAGGCAATTCATAAGGAATATCCGCTTAACCAGAATGCTCGCCAACAGTTACAACGGTTGCAGCAGCAGTTAAGACTTAGGGAAGAAGATATTATCACAACTGAAGCGCGTATTATTGCAGTTTACGAACCAAAATTACAACAGTTCAAGCAGGAAGTTAATCAGATCGTTCATCAACAGTATCCATTCAGCCAAGATACTCGCAGACATTTGCAGTATTTACAAGAAAGATTAAAATTGACAAATGAAATAGTTACAGTAATTGAAGCACAACTTATCTCAGGCGGCCCGGTGGGCGACGGTCGTCCCGGGGCCCCGGCCGGTCGGCGCGGGGCCGAGCGGACGGGGGGTCGGGGGCGTCGGCGGAGGGTCGGGGTGGGTGCGGCGGCGGGTGGGGGTCGGGCG
>JAUJND010000001.1 GCA_030446505.1 Chroococcidiopsidaceae cyanobacterium YX2bin18
GGAAGCGAGCTAATCCTTTAACTCCATAAGAGCAATCCAATTCCCAGTTCTGCTCCAAGGTCTTGCGCTGCGTGTTGTTCAGCATACTAAAGATTAACCGCTGACACTGCTCAGCACTCAGCGGCTCTTCGCCAATTGGAGTTAAATGACCACTAATGCGAAAGTAGGGAGGCAAACCAGCAGATAAGTGCAGATCCGAGCCGCCCATCTCAATTAGCTGTTCCATTAAATCTTCAATCATGAGTTCCATGGTTTTTCCTTTGTAGTAGTAGTAATAGGGCGGCATCTTTTGGGAGAATAATTTCTGCCAAAAATCTCGCCGGAAGTTAGAAGTAACGAATGTTCAATTGAAAAATAAGAATTAAAAAATTTAATTCTTCAGTCTACGAAACGAGGTGTCATGCAGTAGGGACATTCTAGCCACTCCAATTTTAGTTCTGCATTACAAGCGCGGCACTCTAGAGAAGTTTTGCGTTTTGCTTGCAATTCTGCCTCAAGACCAGAATCAGTAAATGTCACGCGTTCTACTTCTTCTAGGGTCGTATAGCCCTGGCGAACCAAGTCGAGGCTGTAAGCCAGTAAAGTCTTCATCCCATCTTCAACAGCCACTTCTTTAATCCGCTCTGTAAGTGCGCTTTCTCCGATTAAGGTTTGCAGCCGTGGGGTGATTCGCATCACTTCATACACACCACAACGTCCCTTATAACCAACGCCATTACACACCGAACACAATTGGTTGCTAGATTTGGCAGCAGCAATTTGTTCTGGCTGGAGGGAGTTGGCTTTGTATAGTGTGAGTCCCACGTCTTGGGAACTTAAAAGACCAAATCGAGCTAACTCCGCAGTAGTAGGTGTATAAGAGATGCGACAGGAGGAACAAACGCGTCTTACCAAGCGCTGTGCCACAACGCCAAGTAATGCACCAGACACCATGAAAGGTTCTACGCCCATTTCATCTAAGCGGGCGATCGCCCCAGCGGCATCGTTGGTGTGTAGTGAAGTTAGCACTAAGTGTCCCGTTAGCGCCGCCTCAAGTGCTGTTTTAGCCGTTTCTTTATCCCGCGTCTCACCTACTAGAATTACATCCGGGTCTTGTCGCAGGAAAGAGCGCAGAATTGATGGGAAGTTCATGCCTTTTTCCCGAATCACCTGCACCTGAGTAATACCAGGCAAGGAGTACTCAATTGGGTCTTCGGCTGTACTAATATTCACCCCTGGCTGATTGCGTTCTGCTAAGACGGAGTAAAGAGTAGTTGATTTACCAGACCCGGTTGGTCCTGTTACCAACAGTAGTCCAAAGGGACGGCTTGCCATATCTCTGACAATTTGTAAGCATTCAGGATCACTGATTAATTTATCCAAGCCCAGTTGAGTACTGGAGTTATCTAAAATCCGCAGTACGACCTTCTCCCCATAGCGGCTGGGCATTGTACTAACGCGGAAGTCTACTTTGCGTCCGTCAAACATTCGCCGAATCCGACCATCTTGGGGCATCCGTCGTTCCGCAATGTCCAATTCAGCAATAATTTTAAAACGGGCTGTTACTGCCGCAATAATTTGTTTAGGCAAAGGATCAAAGGCTTGACGCAGTATCCCATCTTTACGAAAGCGAATCCGTAAATTCTCTTCTTGGGGTTCAATGTGGATGTCTGAAACATTCTCTTGTAAACCCTTGACGAGGATTTTATTCACAAGAGCAATTACAGGTGCTGTTTCTGCATTTTGGGCAGCGGCACTTAAATCGGCATCCATTTCATCAGGTACATCATTCAAGTCAAAACCTGCTAGATCTGACTTGACATCAACTGCTTTTTGTAATTCCACCTGCTTTTGATGTTCAACCTGTTGATCCAGGTACCTTGCGAGTATCTGCTGAAAGTCCTCCGGGGTAATTACCATGCGTTGCAACCCTAATCCGCGCGATCGCAAAATCCGGTTTAAGTTATCCTGAGCATCGAGATTATCCGGCTCAACCATTGCCACTAAAACTGTCGAGATGCCAGGGGCAATTTTCCCTCTGCCACTTTCGGAGCCTGGCTGAGTATCTTTACTGTTTTTATCAGACGAAGATTCTCCGGAAGCAACAGTCTGCGATAGTGGTATTAATTGATAGCGACGACAAATATCAATCGGAATCAAGGTATCGATCAAGGTTCGCATTTGAGTGGTAGCAACAACGCTGATCTCAGGATCGAGGAATTCAACACCATAGATGATTTTAAGTTCAAACAGCCGTTGTTTCTTGTACTGCCTGAGTAATTCCGGTGGCAATTGTCGCCCAGTAAGCGATTCTAAAACCTGTGTCAGGTTTTTTGAACTTGCGGCTTTCGCTCAAAGCCTGCTGCATCTGTTCGTTGTTGACATACCCAGACTCAATTACCTTGTTGCCAAAAGGAGAAAAGTCATTCTTGATGATTAAGGCACGCCGCTGGGATGGGGAGTAAGTCATAACGGAGACATTAAAGTTTCTACATAGAGTATTCCCAAAAGGCACGGTCAAAATTGCTATAGCTCTGAAAATAAATGACGTAGGCGACTGGGTGGAGGAAACGCAATCGGATTTAGCTCTAAACTTGCCGATGGTGTATGTGCCGGATTACTATCCAAATGGCTGAGGAATGGTTTTAACCGGAATCAAAGAAAAATTTTTCCCTATCGCTGATAATTGCCGAGAGTATTTCCCAGTGAGAGTTCTAAAGAGACGCTCCGGCTCCTTTGTCATACTCCTGTGATCGCTGCGAAAGATCAAGTTCCCCTTGGTTTACAACAAAATAGTTTTAAGACTTTGCTACTGAGCGGCTAATTGGTGCATCCTAGAAGAGATACCCCAAATAGGTAAGTAATTTAAGCGCAGTTTTGAGCATTTGGGATTGGTGCATAATGGTTGACGAGGAAAGACAGATAGATAACACAGACCAACAGAGTGATACTTCAGAGGTAATGCGCCCAATGACGAGTGAGGCAACAGCGGAAACGATGAATTTGAACGACAACTCCGAGGCAAACACTCAAGTAACAGATACCAATCAACCAATGGATACTGCTACTACGGTCGATGAATCCGTTGCGGTTCCTTCAGTAGAAGGCGATTATCAAACTTTGGCACAGATGAAGGCGCAAGTGGAATCGCTCAAAGCTCAAGTTGAAGAGCGCTCTACGCAATATATGCGGATTGCAGCAGATTTTGATAATTATCGCAAGCGTAATCAAAAAGAGAAGGAAGACTTAGAGCAGCAAGTGAAGCGAGCTACGATTACGGAACTACTGCCGATAGTTGATAATTTTGAGAGGGCGCGATCGCATCTCAAACCGCAAACCGACTCGGAAATGAGTATCCATAAAAGCTACCAAGGTGTCTATAAACAACTGGTTGACTGTCTTAAACGCTTGGGAGTTTCCCCAATGCGACCTGAGGGTAAGGAGTTTGATCCTAATTTGCACGAAGCCGTAATGCGCCAACCCACAAATGAACAACCAGAAGGCACAGTATTAGAAGAATTAGTCCGGGGATATTTCTTGGGCGATCGCGTCCTGCGTCACGCACTGGTTAAAGTTGCTGCTCCTGAGGACGGCTCAGAGTCAGCGCCAATAACAGATACTTAAAACACTTCCACTAAGTTACATTGCTCGATGCGGGATATATTGCAATCACCCAAAAACGTTTTTTTGAACCACAACCTTTTACAACTACGACACTACCACTAAGTATGGGAAAAGTGATTGGCATCGACTTAGGTACGACTAATAGTTGTGTTGCCATCTTAGAGGGTGGTAAACCAATGGTTATCGCCAATATAGAAGGTGGACGCACGACTCCGAGCGTTGTCGGATTTGGCAAAGGCAAGGATCACGTTGTTGGGCAATTGGCGAAGCGGCAGGCGGTGACTAATGCGGAAAACACAGTTTACAGTATCAAACGCTTTATTGGTCGTCGCTGGGATGATACTCAAGTGGAACGCCATCGAGTACCTTACACGTGTGTCAAAGGTCGTGACGATACTGTAGATGTCCAAATTCGTGGTGTTACCTACACTCCTCAAGAAATCTCCGCCATGATCCTGCAAAAGCTAAAACAGGATGCGGAAAGCTTTTTGGGTGAAACTATTACTCAGGCAGTAATTACAGTGCCAGCGTACTTTACAGATGCCCAACGGCAGGCAACCAAAGATGCTGGCATTATTGCTGGACTAGAAGTGTTGCGGATAATTAACGAGCCAACCGCCGCTGCTCTCGCCTACGGGTTGGATAAACAAGATCAAGAGCAACAAATCCTGGTATTCGATCTAGGAGGCGGAACATTCGATGTCTCAATTTTGCAGCTTGGAGGTGGAGTGTTTGAAGTTAAAGCTACCTCTGGAAACAACAACCTTGGCGGCGATGATTTTGACAACTGTATCTTACGCTGGATGATTTCCCACTTCCAATCGCAAGAGAAAATAGACCTTTCTCTCGACAAAATGGCTCTCCAGCGACTACGCGAAGCAGCAGAAAAAGCCAAGATAGAACTCTCCAACATCGGTACTACGTCAATCAACTTGCCTTTTATCACGGCTGATCAGACGGGACCAAAGCACCTGGAGATGGAACTTACAAAGGCTAAGTTTGAAGAACTGGTGAGCCACTTGATTGAAAGAACTATTCAACCGATGACTCAGGCTTTGAAAGACTCTGGTTTGAAGCCGACGGATATTGAGCGGATTATTTTGGTTGGCGGTTCAACACGAGTTCCTGCTGTTTCAAGTGCGGTACAGAAATTTTTTAACGGCAAAACTCCAGAGCGCTCTGTAAATCCAGATGAAGCAGTGGCACTAGGAGCAGCTATTCAAGGCGGGGTGCTAGGTGGCGAAGTCGAGAATCTATTGCTATTGGATGTAACACCGCTATCGTTGGGAATTGAAACATTAGGAGAAGTTTTTACGAAAATCATTGAGCGCAATACGACAATTCCTACTAGTAAGTCCCAAGTGTTTTCGACGGCAACCGATGGACAAACTTCGGTTGAAATTCATGCACTCCAAGGCGAACGAGCAATGTCTAGGGATAACAAAAGCTTGGGTAAATTTCTTTTAGCTGGAATTCCACCGTCTCCTCGTGGTGTGCCACAAATTGAAGTTAGTTTTGAAATTGATGTTAACGGTATTCTGAAGGTTTCAGCCCAAGACAAAGGTACAAGTCGGGAACAGAGTATTCGGATTACAAATACAGGCGGGTTGAGTGCTGTAGAAGTAGAACAGATGCGTAAAGAAGCGGAAACCTATGCAGAGCAAGACAAAAAACGTGTTCAGCTAATTGATCTGAAAAATCAAGCAGATACTCTGTTTTACAGTTATGAATCGAATTTAAAAGATAATAGTGATTTAATCAGCGAAGACTTCAAGCGGATATTAAAAGATGAAGTAGAGGAGCTAAAAGCAGTATTTAATGATCCGGCGATCGCTGTAGAAACGGTAAAGGAAAAGCTGGACAACTTTCGAGAACTGCTATTTTCTATTGGGACAGATGTGTACAAGCAAGCTAGCCCTGGGAACCAAACAGAAAGCAATTCTTCGGCGCAATCGGTATCTGAGCAAAACACTCACTCTGAGGACAATACAGTAATAGCTGATTATGAGGCGATCGAATAAGAGCTATTAGCATAAGGCAGAGTTGAGAATGTAGAATGTAGAAAAATTTATTAAAATTCATGCGTCATTGTCAGTGACACATGAAAGATTAAAGTTACTTATAACCCTCTCACCTCCAACACAGCAGTGCTTTATGGCCCGCGATTACTATGAAATTCTGGGAGTATCCCGTGACACAGACAAAGAAGAAATTAAAATTGCCTATCGTCGTTTAGCCCGGAAGTATCACCCTGACATAAACAAAGAACCCGGAGCTGAGGAGCGCTTTAAAGAGATTAACCGAGCTTACGAAGTGCTTTCAGAGCCAGAAACCCGCGCCCGCTACGACCGTTTTGGCGAAGCAGGTGTTGCCGCTGGTGCGGGAGGCTTTCAGGATATGGGTGATATGGGTGGATTTGCCGATATCTTTGAAAGCTTCTTTAGTGGCTTTGCTGGCGGAACGGGGAGTACAACACGTCGCCGTAGTGGTCCAGTTCGGGGTGATGATCTGCGACTAGACTTGAAATTAGACTTTCAAGAAGCAGTGTTTGGCGGCGAAAAGGAAATTCGGATTTCTCATTTAGAAACTTGTGAAGTTTGTACAGGCACGGGAGCAAAGCCAGGAACTCGACCCCGAACTTGCTCTACTTGTACTGGCTCAGGTCAAGTCCGTCGGGCAACCCGAACTCCATTTGGTAGCTTCACTCAAGTATCCGCTTGTCCTACTTGTAACGGTACAGGACAGATGATTGAGGAAAAATGCGAGACTTGCGATGGTAATGGCGTGCGTCAAGTGACCAAGAAGCTGAAGATCACTATTCCAGCTGGGGTAGATAACGGCACACGCTTACGGATTTCTAGCGAAGGTGATGCCGGGCAAAGAAGTGGTCCTGCGGGAGATTTGTACGTCTACTTATTTGTTAATGAGGATGCAGAATTTCAGCGGGATGGCATTAATGTCCTGTCGGAAATCAAAATTAGTTACCTCCAAGCGATTTTGGGCGATCGCTTAGAGGTAAATACGGTAGATGGTCCAGTGGAGCACACAATTCCACCAGGAACACAGCCAAATACTGTGATGAAGTTGGAAAATCACGGCGTACCACGTTTGGGAAACCCAGTAAGTCGGGGAGATCACTTGCTCACAGTTTTAATTGACATTCCGACTCGGCTCACTTCTGAAGAACGGAAACTACTGCTAAAATTGGCTAAAATTAAAGGTGAACGTGCTGGTAAAGGTGGTATAGAAGGATTTTTGGGAAATCTGTTCCACAAATGAGCAATCTATTAACTCCCGATGCCCAACTAGATCTGCGGGGTACTCCCTGTCCGATTAATTTTGTCCGAACTAAACTGCGGTTGCAACAAATGCAACCGGAGACTTTACTGGAAGTATGGCTAGATCCAGGAGAGCCAATTGAGCAAGTTCCTGATAGCCTGATAATGGCAGGTTTCAAGGTTGAGCAAATTACAGACTGTGCGGGGTATTTTGCACTTTTAGTCCGGCATTCAGTTGTTGCATGAGTGAACCTAACTCGGTAGCAGCACCATTAATTGGTACCGTACTAGCGGTACAAGCAAACTACTACTGGGTACAGTTACAACCAAAAGCAAGCTGCAAGCCTACGCCGCTGCTTTGCACTCGTCGTTCGCGGCTAAAAAAATTGGGCAGCAGGTAATGGTAGGCGATCGCGTCGAAGTTGTAGAACCTGACTGGGTAGACAACAGAGGCGCGATCACTAATGTACTACCACGCCAAACGCAATTAGATCGTCCCCCGATCGCTAATGCCCAGCAAATTCTCCTAGTTTTTGCCCTAGAGGAACCGACGCTGGATTCGTATCAGTTGAGTCACTTTTTGGTTAAAGCAGAGTCTACTGGATTAGATGTTCGCTTGTGCCTGAACAAAAGTGATTTACTCACTGATCAACAATTGAACCAATGGCGCGATCGCCTTAACACTTGGGGCTACCAACCGATGTTTATCAGCGTCCAGAGCGGTACAGGTTTAGCCGAAGTGAGCCGCCAACTCAACCAGAAAATAACTGTCATTGCTGGACCTTCAGGCGTTGGCAAGTCGAGTTTAATCAATACACTGATTCCTACAGCTAATTTGCGGGTGAGTGCGGTTTCTGGCAAACTTGGTCGAGGTCGCCACACTACCCGTCATGTTGAACTATTTGAATTGCCTCCAGCTGGACTGCTAGCAGATACCCCTGGCTTCAACCAACCAGACTTAGACTGTACCCCGGAAGAGTTAGTATATTATTTCCCAGAAGCAAGGCAGCGGTTAGCTGTTGCCAGTTGTCAGTTCAGCGATTGTCTGCATCGAGGTGAGCCGAACTGTGCTGTGTCCGGAGAATGGGAACGCTATCAGCATTACTTGGGCTTTCTAGCAGGTGCGATCGCACTTCAGGAACACTTAAATCAACAAGCCGATCCCGAATCTAGCCTCAAGTTAAAATCGATTGGCAAAGGTCACACTCAGTACGAACCAAAGCTGGAAACTAAAAAATATCGTCGACCTTCGCGGCGCACTCAACAGCAAGTGTTACAGCAGTTGTATCAAGACGAAGAATCTTGAGAGCATTCTAGAATTAGGTATTACTTATAGTTGAGGATATTATGGCTCCTAAAGTTGAAATCTACACTTGGAGAAGTTGCCCATTTTGCATCAGGGCAAAGGAATTGCTAAAAAGCAAGGGCGTTGATTTTATGGAGTACAGCATAGATGGAGATGAAACCGCGCGATCTCAAATGGCTCAACGGGCAAATGGACGACGCTCTGTACCTCAAATTTTCATCAGCGATGAGCACGTTGGTGGTTGTGACGATATTTACGAATTGGACTGGCAAGGAAAGCTCGATCAAATGCTGGCTGCAACTAACGGCGTGTAGCTTGGTAATGTGAATCAGTCTAGCTGCTAAAACAATCGCAATACACAAGTTTAAACAATTTGCGAGTTTAATAAATCCCTTCCACATCCTTTATGAAAGAGTTATTGCGGTGAAACTTGCTTTTATCATTGATCCCATCCATCAACTTGATCCAGGTCATGATACCAGCGTGGCTCTGATGGAAGCCGCGCAAATCCTTGGTCATGAAGTTTGGCTGACTCAAGCTAACTTGTTGAGTGTCGTAGAGGCTAAGGCTTGGGCAGTATTAGAACGAGTGCAGCTAAAACCAGTGCAGCTAGTAGAGGGACGTTGGGTAGCACACTCTCCTTGGTATCAGTTGCAGGAGCGTACCTTTAGTTGCCTAGAGGCTATGGACGCAGTATTTATGCGTACAGATCCGCCAGTAACAACTCCTTACCTTTATGCCACATACATTTTGGACTACATAGATTCCTCAAAAACTTTGGTGGTTAACAATCCTCAAGCGCTGAGGGCGGCAAATGAAAAAATGTATGCCCTGCAATTTACAAAGGTAGTTCCAGAAACGATTGTTACAGCAGATAAACAAGTTATCCGCCAATTTGTAGAATCAAAACAGGCAGCTATTCTCAAGCCACTGGGCAATAAGGCTGGAGAAGGAATATTGTATTTGGAGCCAAGCGATCGCAATTTCAACTCTATAGTCGAACTTAGTACGTTTCAAGGGCAGTTACAAGTCATGGTGCAGACGTACTTACCACAGGCAAAAGAGGGCGACAAGCGAATTATTTTACTGAATGGTAAACCAATTGGTGCTCTCAATCGTCTTTCCAGTGGTAGTGAATTTCGTAACAATATGGCAGCTGGCGGTACGGTAGCTAAAACTGAAATTACGCCACAAGAGCAGATAATTTGTGCCGAAATAGCTGAAAAACTGCGTCAAGATGGCTTATTTTTTGTTGGTATTGACGTTATTGGCGGCTACCTCACTGAAATCAACGTTACCAGTCCTACCGGAATCCGAGAAATAGATCGGCTAGAGGGTACACGCTTGGGTGAACAGGTAATTGAATGGGTGGCAAGTAGGGAGTAGTTTTGAGTTTTGAGTTTTGAGTTTTGAATTGAAGAGTGAAGAAGTTGAGAGTAACCAATTCATCACTTCTTTTAACTCAACAGTCAAAACTTAGAACTCATAACTATTTAAGAGCGTGGAGAACGCCGTCGCTGGAGAAAGTCAGGAATATCCAATCCGGTTTTTTCTTTCGGATCAAAAACTGGTGGATTTTGTGGCGATTCCGGTTGTTTCATGGATGCTGCCCTTGTAGGAAGCGGTGCGGGTGGAGCTTCACCTGTAAATCCCGTAGCAATGACTGTAATTCTAATCTCTCCTTGAAGCCGCTCATCAATCACTGCACCAAAAATAATATTGGCATTGGGATCAACCACTTCATAAATTGTTTCTGCTGCTGTATTTACTTCATGCAGCGTTAGATCATTACCACCTGTGATGTTAAAAACAACGCCTCTGGCTCCTTCAATTGAAGACTCTAGTAACGGAGAAGAAATAGCTGCGATCGCGGCTTCTCTAGCACGAGATTTACCTGAACCGATCCCGATTCCCATCAATGCCGATCCAGCATCTGCCATAATCGCTCGCACATCTGCAAAGTCGACATTAACTAAACCTGGGATCGTAATAATATCCGAGATTCCTTGCACGCCTTGACGCAGAATATCATCAGCAACCCGAAAAGCCTCTTGCACGGGCGTTTGTTCAGAAATCACTGCTAGTAATTTGTCGTTCGGGATTACAATCAGCGTATCTACTCGGCTTTGAAGTGCTTCAATGCCTTGATCCGCTTGACTGGTGCGCCGTCGTCCCTCGAAAATAAATGGACGCGTCACCACACCTACCGTCAGAGCACCCATTTCCTTGGCTACTTCTGCAACAATTGGTGCGGCACCAGTACCTGTGCCGCCTCCCATGCCAGCGGTAATAAAAACGAGGTCAGCATTCTCTAAAGCTGCGGCAATTTCATCGCGTGATTCCTCAGCTGCCTTCTGACCAATAGCAGGATTACCACCTGCGCCCAGTCCCCGCGTCAGCTTCTGACCAATTTGTAAGCGTTTAAGAGTAACTGTATGAGTTAAAGCTTGGGCATCAGTGTTGATTGACCAAAACTCAACTCCGGCAACATCACTAGCGATCATCCGGTTAACAGCATTGCCACCACCACCACCGACTCCAATCACTTTAATATTGGCGACTCGACCGGGAACAATGTCATCCATTTGGTTGTATTCCTCAGGTATCCCCTTGGAGTCGTAATTTTGCCTGAAATGATGTCCAGAGTTATTAAAAGGATTGCTGGAGTTAACTGCTAGTGAAACCCCTGGCTGTTCTGGAGATTGGGAGATTTTATGGGTAAGCCCTCTTTTATTAATAAGCGCCATTGGAATCAGGAAGGATATATAAACGACTTTTTTAAGCGGGATTTGGCTAAGAGTCTACTATGAGATGACACTTTCAAGATATGCTTGTACTTAGCATCACCGAAGATAGCCTTAGCAGACACATTTACAGCCAACAAATCTGGGGTGACTGCGTTGGAATTGTGCCAATGCAACATTAGATAAATCAGAGGCAACAACTGCTGTAAGGACATTCTCCATTCAAAATCTGAAGTTAGTTGCACAAGTTTTTGCTAATGATATGGTTAATTAATTTCACTACTAAGAATTGCTATCAACTCTAAAGGCAAAACTGAATCTTTTGCCGATTTTGAACCACCTTTATCTGCCGTTTCTCAAGTGCTGCGAAGCAACTTGGTGGCAATAGTTTAGGCGGAGTGTCCTTTATACTTTTTGGCTTAGGGAGCGGATAAACTCTCGGACAACGTCTGTTTTAGTTCTTTTAGACTTCTTACAGTATTGCGTTAGAATTTTCATCTCTGCTTCTGGAAGTCTTATGCTTAAATGACTTTCTAGCATTTATGCTGCAATACGCACTACGACAAAAGAACTCTATTCTAGTTCTCGTTAGATGTCCAAGAGTAATTATACTGAAAACTTTGCCTGGTTTTTTAGGATTGCTAAATAACTCCAGTGAATATACGGTGGTAAAAAAGATGAATTCATAATATCATAGAAATGCCTTTAGTCTAAAGCACGATTAATAACTACTAAGTTTAAGCTACTTACTATAATCGATGCGAATGCAACTACATATTTAGTCAATTAATTAGCACTGGTATAATTTTAGGAATTTTGATGCAGTAGGTTCATTACTCCTCTTGTAAGAAAAAACTAACACTCTTAGCTGCGTCGCAACGAGGGAACATTAGATTTCCTGCTTAAAATTAGGAGAGTTTCAAAGAAGTTATAGGTATATTTTGTAATAAGTCTACAGAAATAAGAAAATCATAAAGGGACTTTGAAAAATTACTGTGATTTTTGTACGAGAACTCTTGATCGTGAATCTTAGTCAAGGCTAGATGCAGAGATTAATAGTAATTCACCCAGCTTTTGTAAGCGCAATAACATACTAATTGTTTAAAAGCGGGCTTTTTAAAACAGTTGAACCTATTGTGTATCAGCTTTAACCATTTTTTTTATCTGGTTCATCTGAACTGAAGGAGTTTTAGGATTTGTAAGATCAATGTAGGCAATCTGACTAGACTTTACTTGCTGAGTTAGTCGCCGCATTTGAGCAAGGACTTTGAATTGAGTAGTCAAGTGAGAACTATATGAACCAAGATGAACAATTCCTAATTCAGTTTTCAAGATGATATTAGCTGGATCTTGGCAATCAATTTCAGTCACTTTAATAGGACCTGCGACTCACTGCTTGATAAGTTGGAGTCCAATACAGGCGATAGTGTTCAGCGGACCAATTACTTTAAGCTTGGGCAATTTCAGGCTGTGATCTGGGACGCATAACTTTCGATTGGGATCAAGACACCAGTTTCCATCTAGCAAACCCATATTTCTGAGGTTGGAGTAGTGCCTTTGATAGCCTTAGTTAGGGAGCTAACGCCACTGGTACGCGTTCCTTAACTTGGATAGTTACTTCCAGGAGGAAACAACTGGCGAGTGACAGTTGCATCAGCAATGGTAGGCTGAGACTCTAAAGAATGTGCGATTATTTCAGTTGAACTCTTAGCAATGACTGGGGATAGGGAAAGCAGCAAAAACGATTTAATTACTTGGTTAGACAAGAATTATTTACCTTCATAACAACTTGGTCAGATTCGCGCAGCACCCAAATTGGTCGAGTCGTTGCCCAGATCAAACCGCCTGCCAAACTACTGACAGCTAATGTTCGCCAAATAGCCTGAACCATTTTAATGCGTCTTTCGGTACGCAACATCGGCGTCGTTATCGCCCAGGGAAATCCTGAAAGCACGCTGGTATCCTAACTCATCAATAGGGTAAATATGAAGTAATTAGCCTTTAAATTTGATTTAGTTGACAGACGCAGTTCGGGCTAAGCTGTTTTCACGGATGCTTTAGATTAAAGAACAGTAGAAATTAACTTTATCCACCTAAAAAGTCACTCCTACTAAAAGCAATAACCCCTGGAAAATATAATTTGCGGACTATACTAACATAAACGTGCGGCTTGTCGGTGAGCAGCCCGCGCAACATGAGACTGACAGAATAAAAGAACTTTGAAACCTGCCTTCGTGAGGTTTAGATTGGATGCAAGATTAACTGCTGTTTCACCTGCTAAGTGTAGGATTGAAGATATTTAAACGATTTACTAGGATTAAGTGGTTTACTGGCAAGGAATAATATTTAACTAAAAAAGTAACTTTTAGGTAAAGAGTGCTTCTTTATAGTCAGTACAAAGGCACTAAGCAGTAGAATTTTTGTATCTTTGTGTAAAAAAACATCATCCCTTTCCCAACCATCATGGGTAACATTTTTGGGCATCTATTTCGGATCACGACTTTTGGTGAATCACACGGCGGCGGAGTTGGGGTAGTAATTGATGGTTGTCCGCCGCAGTTGGAAATCAGACGGCTAAAATTCAGCTGAATCAGGACCGTATGACCAGGTCAAAGTAAAATTACGACACCTAGAAAGGAAGCTGATACTTGCGAAATTCTTTCTCAGGGTGTTTGAAGGCAAACTGGGAACGCTAGATCGCGACGAGAAAGTGAAACAACACAGCTGTCCGCAAGACCATGATGAGATGCAAGAGAAGTATCGCCCTTCTCACGCGGATGCTACCTACGATGCGAAATACGGGATTCGTAACTACCAGGGTGGAGGACGTTCATCAGAAGAGAGACAATTGGACGCGTGGCAGCAGGTGCGATCGCTAAAAAAATCCTTCCTCTGTTGCTGGCACAGAAATTGTTGCTTACGTTAAGCGGATCAAAAGATTTTAGAAGCTGCCATTGATCCTGGCATGTCACCTTGCAACAGGTTGAGAGTAACATTGTCCGCTGTCCTGATGCTGAATGTGCTGAACGGATGATTGAACAAATTGAACAGATTGGAAGACAAGGTGATTCTATCGGTGGTGTAGTGGAATGCGTTGCGCGGAATGTACCAAAAGGTTTAGGCTCCCCAGTATTTGACAAGCTGGAAGCGGATATAGCCAAGGGCGTAATGTCTTTACCTGCTACTAAAGGTTTTGAAATTGGCTCTGGCTTTGCCGGAACGCTAATGACTGGAAGTGAACATAATGATGAATTCTATCTAGCTGAAAATGGTGAGATTCGTGCCGTAACTAACCGTTCTGGCGGTGTTCAAGGCGGCATTTCTAACGGTGAAAATATATTTTGCGGGTGGCGTTTAAGCCAACGGCTACGATTCGCAAAGAGCAGCGTACAGTCAACCGGGGTGGTGAGGAAACATTACTTGCAGCAAGGAAGGCATGATCCCTGTGTGTTGCCAAGAGCAGTACCAATGGTAGAAGCGATGGTTGCTCTGGTGCTATGGATCATCTATTGCGGCATCAAGGACAGTGTGGAGTGTTGGGTTGCCTACCCCATCGCAGCCTAAAATTTGCCTGGTATGATAATAGTTGGGTAGTGCCTTAGAACTCTTGCCAGATAACGGTAATCGCTTTAGTTTGCTAAAATTAATGGCAACCTGTTAAAATGTTGTCATCACCTAGAGATGGGCAAGCGCTATCTAGTTTATGCAATAGTTTGAAAATATTAGTAAGCCGAAAACACTAGCAACTATTTGTTTTTACTTCAACTGATTAAAACCTAAGCAGCACATCATTTGAAAATGTTTATTTAAGATGATTTTTTAGTTTTTACTAGTAGTTATTTAGTTAGTATACTTGATTGATATTCATACTTTGCTAGTTATTACTGACTTATTGACTTTGTTTTTACCATCTAAAATAGATTAGAGATAAAATAATATTCTGCTGACGCTAAAAAAGCCTGTGACTGCCTCTGTTTTTTCCGCTGAACGCCTGTTATTTACCCCAGCTACACCTGACACCAACGCGATCCCCACAATATTTGCTTTTCCCAACGAGTACAGTGTTGGCATTACTAGCTTGGGCTATCAGGTAGTGTGGGCAACTTTGGCAATGCGCTCTGATGTTCAAGTCAGCCGCTTATTTACTGATACTCATGAACCTCTGCCGCGATCGCCTGAGTTAGTCGGCTTTTCCTGCTCGTGGGAACTTGATTATGTCAATATTTTGAACTTGCTAGAATCGCTGGAAATTCCGCTCAGGGCAGCTAATCGTTCTGATCATCCTCTGGTTTTTGGTGGTGGACCCGTCCTGACTGCCAACCCAGAACCTTTTGCTGATTTCTTTGACGTTATTTTACTGGGCGATGGCGAAAATTTATTAGGCGATTTTATTGAGGCTTACAAAAAAGTCCGCAACGCTAATCGCAAAACTCAGTTAATCCAACTAGCGCAAGTACCAGGTGTCTATATTCCTAGTCTGTACAAGGTGACTTATCACGATCCCACTGGCTATATTCAGTCAATTCAACCAGTTGCTCCTGAAGTACCTAGTTCAGTAGAAAAGCAGACTTACCGAAGTAATATTTTATCTGCCTCAACTGTAGTGACTGAAAAAGCAGCCTGGGAAAACATCTACATGGTGGAAGTAGTACGTAGCTGTCCAGAAATGTGCCGCTTCTGCCTTGCTAGTTATTTAACGCTGCCTTTTCGGACGGCAAGTATTGATTCATTAATTCCAGCAATTGAGCGAGGTTTAGCTGTAACAGATCGGCTAGGCTTACTAGGAGCATCTGTGACTCAACATCCAGAGTTTGCCAGCTTGCTAGATTACCTAAGTAAACCTCAGTACGATCATGTCCGGCTAAGTATTGCATCAGTGCGGACGAATACGGTAACGGTGCAGCTAGCTGAGACTTTGGCTCATCGGGATACGCGATCGCTCACGATTGCAATTGAAAGTGGCTCTGAACGGTTACGCCAGATTATTAACAAAAAACTCAATAACGATGAAATTATCCAGGCAGCTGTAAATGCTAAGGCGGGTGGATTAAGTAGTCTCAAACTCTACGGGATGGTAGGTATTCCTGGTGAGGAACCAGAGGATTTAGAGCAAACTATGGCAATGATGCGATTACTTAAAAAAGCCACTCCTGGTTTACGTTTAACACTGGGATGTAGCACTTTTGTTCCCAAGGCACATACACCTTTTCAGTGGTTTGGAGTGAATCCGCAGGCAGAAAAATACTTACAACTATTACAGAAACAGCTAAAGCCTCAAGGCATTGATTTTCGACCAGAAAGTTACAATTGGTCAGTGATTCAGGCTTTAATTTCTAGGGGCGATCGCCGCCTATCTAAGTTATTAGAACTAACACGACACTATGGCGACTCGTTAGGCAGTTACCGCCGCGCCTTTAAGGAACTACGAGGTCAACTTCCTGAGTTAAACTTTTACGTTCATACTAACTGGCCAACAGCACAAATTTTGCCTTGGAGCCATCTGCAAGGTCCACTCCCCCAAGCTACTTTAATAAAGCATTTAGCATCTGCTGAAGCTCTATTTAAAAGCGCGATCACAGTGTAGCAGGATAAATTTTAACTTCAAATTTATCACAATTTAGGAGCAACAAAATATTTAAAATGGGGGCGGAGGGACTTGAACCCACACGATCGTTTAAGATCAACGGATTTTCATCCTCTTGCAGCTTTCACTACTGCCTTGGAGTTTTAACTACAAGGCTTTGAGAATTGGACTCTCCCTTTACCCTCGTCTTGACGTTAGGGTAGCTCCCGTCGGGTCTCTGCACCTTCCGATATCTTCTCGGCTTGGCTCAGGATTGCCATGTCTGTTACCAGATTTAGGTTTCCCTGAGTTTGAGAGCAGTCACTTGATAAATTTCTCTACCAAGGCTCAGTTATCTAAGTCCGTAGCGTCTACCATTCCGCCACGCCCCCTTTTAGGTTTGGTGTTGGTAATTAGCTCCAACACTACCTCTTTTGTCTATTCAACATCAACTTGGTAGATTTATGCAACATGAATGATAAATTTTTCCTAAAACGCGTCACTCGTTTGTGGTTCTAGTCTTCTAGCGCTAGCTAGCGAATTAGATATGTATGCTTATCGAAGCTGGTGTGAGTATAAACATCAGCATGAGTAAAAGATAATTGTTTTTTCTTAATGTCAGCCAGAAGCGATACAATAACTCAGAGATGCAGATGTCTCCATCGTAGAGACAGATGTACCTAACATTAATTGCTAGTTAAGCAGCGATCGCTAATTATTTTTCTCCTTCTTTAAAAAAGTATGGTTGTAGCGCTACTGTATCTAATTTTGACTGGAGCTTACCTATTGGTAGTACCTTTGGCGCTGTTATTCTACTTAAAACAGCGGTGGTATGTGGCTAGCTCTTTTGAGCGTGCCTTCATGTACTTTCTAGTATTCTTTTTCTTCCCAGGGTTGTTGGTGCTTGGTCCATTCGTGAATTTTCGACCCCAGCGGCGACAGGTTCAGGGTTAAAGTAAATAGTCAAGTATGGCTCTAATGCGAAAAATTGACGCTATTGGAATTGGGTTAGGCGTTTTTGCTGCCGGTGGACTAGTTTACATAATCTTGCAGGTGGCTGGTTTAGATAGCCTGGAAGCGGGCATTTGGAGCCAAGTGTTATTAATTGGTGGGTTGATTGGCTGGGTGGGAACTTACGTATACCGAGCGGTAGGGAACAAGATGACCTATCATCAGCAGCGAAAAGATTATGAGGAAGCCTTCTTGAAGAAAAGGTTAGAGGAACTTAGCCCCGAAGAATTAGCAAAGCTCCAAGCGGAGATCGAGGAAGAACGAACGAAAGTTTAGGGTAAGTGAATTTTGGATTTTAGATTAGCATCGCATCTAAAATTTTGAATCTCAAGTCTTTTCACTAAGCTGTAGCCCGCCAGGTTGACTAGCACAGCTAAACCGCATTGCACCGCTAAACTCTAACCTCCAGTTAATGATGAACTCAATTTCTGATTGCTTTAAGTCCCTACGCGATCGCGCCATAGACACTAACGGCGTACGTGGCTGCGCCCTGATTCCATTTATCACCGCTGGCGATCCGGACTTGGAGACAACAGCTGAGGCATTACAGGTTCTAGACGCAGCTGGTGCAGACATAATTGAGTTGGGCGTTCCCTACTCTGATCCACTAGCGGATGGACCAGTAATTCAAGCAGCAGCAACCCGCGCCCTGCAACGAGGAATAAGATTAGATCAGGTGCTGGAACTGGTAAAGAGTGTTAGCCCAAAGCTGCGATCGCCGATTATCCTATTTACCTACTACAATCCGATTTTGAATCGAGGTATAGAGGTATTCTTACACCAACTAGCTGATGCTGGTGTAGCGGGGTTAGTTGTACCTGACTTGCCCCTAGAAGAAGCAGCAGACTTGTTGAAACCAGCGGCAGAGGTGGGAGTTGAAGTGACGTTATTAGTGGCTCCTACAAGTTCTGCTGAACGAATTGAAGCGATCGCGCGTCAGTCTCAAGGATTTATCTATTTAGTTAGTGTAACTGGGGTAACTGGAATGCGCTCAGGGATAGAGACGCGGGTGCAAGATTTACTGCAACAAATGCGGCAGATAACTGATAAACCGATTGGTGTTGGCTTTGGCATTTCTCAACCAGAACAGGCACAGCAAGTCAAGGAATGGGGAGCCGATGCAGTAATTGTGGGTAGTGCTTTTGTGAAACGCTTGACAGATGGTACACCAGAACAGGGATTGAGTGCGATCAGCGAGTTTTGCCAAAGCCTTAAGACAGCGATTACAAAGGTATAAATCGTCTTACCCTTCAGTATCTGTGGGTTGATATTGGGTATTACATAACGTTGGTTATGATAAAACAATTGGGTTAGAGTGTTCCGCTGGGCAACGTCCAAACGTAATCCTCTGGTCGTCGCGTCAGAGAAGAACGGTATTGAACTTGCCCCGATTAACCTTAGCATCACTATGATGCCTCGGCTTTGGGCAGTAGAACTTACTTTCAATTTACTAAAGCAATAGCGGCTAGCGAGTAAATCCGAATATCCATTGGTGACCAGAGACGTATTTACTCTGTAACATTACGGTCGTTGTTGTGGAGATTAGTATAACCGCTATTTATAGTATATTCTCTGAGTATCACCCAGAAGATATTTATTAACGACGCGATAGTATACTGCGTCCTAAAAACTACAAAACTTTTATTATAATTTTTGAATAAAATTTGATAGACCAATAGTTTACTATAGCTATGCTTCCCGTAATTCCGCCTTGGAAAGCATAGCTATACTGCTAGACTTGCTTGATACCTGAAAACCAGACAATATCTAAATTTTATCAGGTTTATTTGGTAGTATTTATTCGTCGGATTCTAAGTCCATTTCTTCTACTTCGTCATTAGCTATGACTGAGTTAGCAGAAACAACTGCTCCCATCTCTAGCTTTTGACGCACTTGCTGCTGAACTTCTTGAGCAATTTGAGGATTTTCTTCTAGGTACTTAATGGCATTGTCCCGACCCTGAGAAATGTTCTCACCTTTGTAGCTGTACCAAGCTCCCTTACGGACAATAATGCTAGTCTCTTCTGCTAGATCAACTACACAACCTAGAGTAGAGACTCCTTTGCCAAAAATAATGTCAAACTCTGCAATGCGGAAAGGCGGAGCAACTTTATTTTTAGCAACTTTAACTTTGACGCGGTTCCCAAATTCTTCTGTACCTTTTTTTAAGGTTTGAATCCGGCGAATATCCAGCCGCACAGAAGCGTAAAACTTCAAGGCGTTACCACCAGTTGTGGTTTCTGGACTACCATAGGTAACGCCGATTTTTAGGCGCAACTGGTTGATGAAAATTACTGTGCAACCAGACTTACCGATGTTACCAGTAATTTTTCTTAGAGCTTGGCTCATCAAGCGAGCCTGAAGACCGACATGAGTGTCACCCATTTCGCCTTCGATCTCAGCACGGGGTACGAGCGCTGCCACTGAGTCAATTACTACAATGTCAACAGCAGCAGAGCGAACCAGTTGATCGACAATCTCTAAGGCGGATTCACCAGTATCAGGTTGAGAGATTAGCAGGTTGTTAATATCAACTCCCAATGCAGCGGCATAGGTGGGATCGAGGGCGTGTTCAGCATCAACAAAGGCAGCAATGCCGCCACTTTTTTGTACTTCTGCGAGTGCATGCAACGCTACTGTTGTCTTCCCAGAACTTTCTGGGCCATAGATTTCAATCACCCGTCCCTTGGGTAAGCCGCCACCTAGAGCAAGGTCTAGAGTGAGTGCTCCGGTAGGAATTGTTTCAACCTTCATGCGGGTGGCATCGCCTAAGCGCATGATTGCCCCTTTGCCAAAGCTGCGCTCAATCTGGTTAAGCACAAGATTTAGAGCTTTTTGCTTGCCAGCAGTATCAGTATCAATAGCCATTCGCGCCTCTAGATAGGGAGGTTTAAGAACTGTTAGTCTGGGAGTTAGGACTAGTGCAGATATACTATTTTAGCGAAATTTACTCTATTTTTGCATTATGTCCCAGCCTCGTATTTTCAGGAGAGACAACAAGCCGTGAACTGATAATAACGCGATCGCGCTGACTAAATTCAAATGACATTATTTTAGATGATGGAATGGAATAAGATAGTAAATTCCGGTTTTTTTCACTTATTTAGATCTGACATATTTACAGAGTGATCGCCTGGGATCACACTGCTTTATACCGCCGCCGCTATCTTCAATAATTTCTGCTTTGTGTCAAGTACCTTGTGATGACTTCTGATATCGATTCTCTAATACCAGATACAGCGCTCTCAGTAGCTGGATTAACAACTTACATTCAGGCGTTGTTAGAACAGGATCAGCAATTGCGGCAAGTTTGGGTAACTGGGGAAGTTTCCAGTGCCAATCACCATCGTCGGGGTCTATTTTTTACGCTGCAAGATCCAGATACAAAGGCGGCAATCAGTTGTGTGGTATGGAATAGCCAGGTGGAAAAAGTGATCCAGATGCCAACTTCCGGGGAGCAGCTAATTATTTTGGGTAGTATTCGGCTTTATCCTCAGCGAGGACAGTACCAGTTGACGGTATGGCAGACGTTGCCAGCAGGAGAAGGTTTACTGGCATTGCGCTATCGACAGCTACGTTTGAGGTTGGAGGCGGAGGGGTTGTTTGATCTAGAACGTAAGCGATCGCTCCCGACTCATCCCCAAATTATTGCTGTTGTTACATCACCTGCTGCTGCTGCTTGGGGCGATATTCAAAAGACTCTCAAGCGACGTTATCCTGGTTTACACGTGCTATTTTCCCCCGCTGTCGTGCAGGGTGAGCAAGCACCAGCGTCTATCGTGGCAGCAATTGAGCGGGTGGAGCAAGATAATCGAGCTTCGGTATTGATTCTCTCGCGCGGAGGTGGAGCGGTTGAAGAATTGGCTTGTTTTAATGATGAACGAGTAGTCCGAGCAGTTGCTAATTGTTCTATTCCAGTGATTACTGGCATCGGTCATCAGCGAGATGAGTCTTTAGCTGACTTGGTTGCTGATGCTTGTGTCCATACTCCCACTGCTGCTGCTGAGCAAGTTGTTCCCGAACTGACTGAGCTTTATGCCCAGCATCAACAACGGATAATAGCACTGAATGAAGCTTTAGAGCAGCACTTGGAAACAGCCCATAATCAACTGCAAAAATTGCGAAATCGGTTGCGGCGGCTACGCTTAGACCAACAAATTCAGCAACAAAGGCAATTACTGGATTGGCAGCGTCAACGATTAGTGCAGGCTACGACGCAGCGATTTCAAATGGCAGACCAACACTGCCAAATGTTGCAGTCAAAGCTGGTAACCCTTGACCCAAAAGCTGTATTAAAACGAGGTTACGCGGTGGTACGACAGGAAAATGGAGCGAACCGCGAAGATGATAAGCCCTTTTGGGGCATCGCCCGATCAGCTGCTGAATTACTACCAGGGCAGGAGTTATTAATTCAGCTGAATCGAGGTCAAATCAAAGCGCAAGTAATAGATATCTTGACAGATTAAATATACAGATAACTTGACAGCAGAACTTCATATGGTTAAACCTACTGATACTTCTAGTTATAACCCCGCTATCCCACTTCAGGAAGACTGGAATTATGAAGCAAGCCTGTTGCCAAAGTAGAAACAATCATTGCTTCAATTGAAGCAGGTGAATTGGAATTAGAAGAAGTGTTCGAGCAGTTTACAGCCGCTGTTGAGTATCTGCGTCAATGTGAAACCTTTTTACAACAGCGACAACAGCAAGTAGATCTTGTGATTGAAACCCTGAAAGATGAGCCACAATTTTAAAGAATTGGTTAGGCGATACTGCCGCGTTTTCGAGCTTCTTTGTAAGAAGTCCCAACATTTCTCAAGCCCGCTTTAATCATTTGCTGTTCGAGCAAGGCAAAAACTAGCGATCGCCTCCGCGCACAACTGCCTGATTATGAGCCTCAGCCAGGGCAACTGGATAGCCATATCCTTTTTGTACTTGAGCTAACATTAAAGCCAGCGATTGCTCTAGCAGCGTTGAATTTTCAGCTACCCAAGCTGGTACTTCAATCCGAGCAATTTCTGTGCCGACATGGACATAGCAGAAGTAGATAGTGTGGTCACCGTATAAATCGAGAATTCGGGCGGAACTGCGCCATAAAGCACTGCGTTGTCCTGGTTGGAGTTCGATTGTCCATACAGCCGTATCCCGCAGTGGTTCCAACATGACAAGCCATTTTTTCTAATTGGTTAGGACAATAAGTCATACAGTCCGGGACTTCATGGGGACAGGCTTGCAGACGCAAAAAGTTAAGCGCTTCACCACTGCGGGAGGCGCTAAGATAGCCCATTAGCGGAATACCAAAATCTTTTAACTGGCTCCATGCGTCCAGAATTGGAGGCAGAATGTGATCGCGTGCCTCAAGGGGCAGTTGCTCCAGAAACCAGTAAATTAACGAACCATCCACCATAGCCAGTGTTGGGCAAGACATTGGTGCAGCACAAGCTAGTTCTGCTAATACTGTGGCTTCTGAAGTGGTACGGCAATAGCTCATCCATTCCTCAGTGCGAATTCCCCACTGACGAGAAATGTATAAGTCTTCCGCGCGATAGAAAACCTCTGGGATACTATCGAGTAACGGTTGTTGGTTCTGTCCATAGTGCAACATCACGCGACCAACATTAAGCAAATAGCAGTAGGCAATCTCGTGATGATTAGGAGCAATTTGGGAACCGTCTGTGGCAATGACGAGTATGAACAGGCTGGCGAAACTGGCAAATCGATACAGGTATTTAATGGCTCGACTGGGGAAGCGGCGGCAAATAATATGCGATCGCGCCATTTCTGTTGTCGCTGCACTAACTCTGTCTGTTGTGCATAAGCTGCCGCAAGTAACTGTGCAGCCAATTCCAAACGCTGGCGACTGGCAGTAGCCTCAGTTGTTAGATGCTGGCTGATGCCCTGCATTGCCTTTGCTAGTTTCGTTAAATCGAGCATAGTTTTAACTATTATGCGCTAAGCGGCGAAATCCTGAGCATACTGAGAGAGCGATAATACCTGGATTCGCGGGTTACGGTGGGCAAATTCTCGCTCAGATGTAGTGTTGTAACCCCAATCTGCTAGGTAAAGCTTTACAGCATTAAGGTCTTGTTGTTGTTGAACCAATTGTAATGTTTTCAGCCGATCTTCTACAAACCATAAGCTATGTGGCACACCTGTTTCTGTAATCAATTCCCTGATAATTTGGTGCTTCGGACGAATTGATTTGCCAATAATCCACTCATGAGGCATTTGAATACCTTGTTGCTGCAACAACTGGCTTACGAATCAACCTTCTTTAGTAGTTATAATTACTGGCTGAACTGGACTATTAACAAGCAATTGTAATCTCTCTACCACACCAGGATAGAACCGATGTAGACTCAGCCAATTAGTCAAATCAGTGCTAATCCACTCATCCCGAATTTGATCTAGTTTTCTGCCAATGTCTGCTGCTATAAGATCTGCTTCTTCTAACAAATTTTGGGCAATAGTAGCCCATTTCTGCAAAATATTCTCTGGAGAAATCCCTAACAATAAGGCTCTGATTAAGACTGGCATCTCCCACCCAGTTTCAATTACAGGTCGCAGCTTATAAAATTTGCTAGCTAAATCCTCTGGTGGGATGTGACTGGCAGGCGACCAAATTTGACAGTAGGTGCGCCAAGCGGTTTGGAAATATTCAATTAGCCCATCGCAGATAACACCATCAAAATCAAGGGCTAAAATTGTTGGCATACTTGCCGTCATTGTTTTGACATTGCAATTCTTTGGTTAGCTCATTGTATCTAATACCGAATTTAGATCTCTAATCCTCAGACAATTAGACACAACATATCTACACACTAATTTAATTATACTGGGGCGCTAGGATTCGAACCTAGGAATACCGGAACCAAAACCCGGTGCCTTACCACTTGGCCACGCCCCAACAAGGCACATTGATTATCTTAGCAGTCACTGACACCATAATGTCAAGATGAGAAGTGAGCAAAGGAGAGATATTTACTCTCTCCTTGTCCGCTCAAGGTCATGCCGGATAAATCCGGATGCGACGATTTGGTTCATCACCAAAGCTGTTGGACTTCAGACGGTAGTGTTCAACCAATTCGTGCTGCATTTTCCGTACTTTTGCCGAGCGAGGTAGCAATTCTACTGGCTGTCCTTTGGGAATTACAATCTGCTCCACAGCAAGTCTAGCTTCTTCCAGGGCATCAATTTCATCTTCACTACCGCTTTGAGCAAAGAGGCTGAGTTCGCGCTCATCGGTTGCGTCAGGTTCGTCTAAATTCAATAATCGTCGTAAGGCACGGGTAATCTGAGGAATCGTACTAACTTTAATCATGTGAATCGGCACCTGACGCACTTTAGCAACGTGCCGTAACTTGGAGTGATTTTTCACGTGCGATCGCAACGCCAAAATTGCGTCTGCACTATCAATATCTTTAGATAGCACTACGGGCAAGTTCAACACCTGGATTACCTGCTCTAACTGATGGCGGCTAACGCCATAGGGGTAAATGTGCAACGGCAAATCTTCCCCATTTGGTCCAGGGCTTTGCGTAAAGTAACCAAAGCGATCAGTCTGCTCTAAGGATTCATTCAGCAACCGCTCAAATTCCCGTTCCCCTGGTTGCTCTCGTTTGGTTGGAGGCAGTGGTAACATCTGTCCATCTGCACGCCATCCGTTGGACTGTAAAGAGGAATCGAGGTGAGAAGAAGGCGTTTCTTCCCCTCTTACCTCGTGTCCGATCGCTCTTGGCTTTGGTAATTCATCATGTCTAATTGTGACTCCTTTCTCATTAACAGTTCTTACTTGGGGAGTAGGTTGATGCCCCCGTAATAGACTGTCTACTGTCTCAGCCACGCTTTCATGCACCACCCAACGCTGCCGTTCCAACATCTCCACAGCAATCTCAAACGTAGGCGGGGCTTTGCGCTCCAAAACTGTCTTTTGAGAGCGCCGCCTTCTGGCTTCATCGTCTCCAAGTGTTACTGCTTGGATACCGCCGACTAGATCAGACAGCGTGGGGTTTTTAATCAAATTCTCAATTTGGTTACCGTGAGCAGTACCTACCAACTGCACACCGCGCTCTGCAATGGTACGAGCAGCCATTGCTTCCAGTTCTGTCCCGATTTCATCAATGACAATGACTTCTGGCATATGGTTTTCCACTGCTTCAATCATTACCTGATGCTGGAATTCTGGACGTGCCACTTGCATCCGTCGGGCGCGACCGATCGCTGGGTGAGGAACATCACCATCTCCAGCAATTTCATTGGAGGTGTCGATAATAACTACGCGCTTATGCAATTCATCTGCTAAAACGCGAGCAATTTCCCGCAAAGCAGTTGTTTTGCCCACACCTGGGCGACCTAACATCAGAATTGACTGACCAGTTTCGACTAAGTCGCGGATCATGTGAATTGTGCCGTATACTGCGCGACCAACGCGACAAGTTAGACCAATAATCTTGCCTGTGCGGTTACGCATGGCGCTGATCCGGTGCAAAGTTTGGGCAATTCCGGCGCGGTTATCCCCACCAAATTCTCCTACTCGTTGAATGCAATCGTTCAGCTGTTCTTGAGAAACCAGTGTTTCCGAAAGGTACTCTGCTGCCAAAGGAAAGCGGGCTTCTGGGCGACGACCCAGATCCATAACTACTTCAATCAAACTATCCCGCTCTTGGTGCTGCTGTAATATCTTTCTAATATCGAGTGGCAGAATATCTAGCAATTTCTGGAGATCGTCTGTAATCTGCATGCTGGCGGAAAGTAAGTTTTTTAACGATAGCGAGAAGGCAATGGGCTTGAGGAGTGCAATTAGTCCTCCGGCAATAATTTGATTTGGGAAACGAGAGAATCGGCAAGCGCTACAGCTTGCCAGAGCAATTCAGGATTTTCCTCTAAGCGAACCGACATTAGACTAGGTTTCATTTCTATTTTCTCCAATTGATCGAGAATCGGTGATAGTAAAACACGAGCATAGCTACCGTAAGCAATACCGGAAATAGTTGAAAGGCTAGATGCTTGCCCCTGATGTTTAAGCAGCCCAGTTGAGCGGAGCTTAGTAACAGTGTAGCTATTTGTACCACCAGCTAACTGTACATATCCAGGTAATCCAGCTGCTAAAACTTTTTGACTCAACTTTACAGTGGCTAAAGTCGTACCATCACCAATATCACCACTCATAGGTCGTCCGTCAGTCTGCCAGATCAAGGCACAGTTAAGGGGGGCAATTAAGTTATAAAGGCTCCATAGGTAGTCAATCATGCCATCTCCATCGGGGCAACTAATCGCTACTAGCTTCAACTGATCGACCCAGGGAACAATTGCTTTCCACAAGCGCTCAAATTCTGCCAACCGCCCTACTTGAGTATGAATTTCAACCGCATCTACCCCGGTTGATATTACTAAAGGCGCGATCACTCCTGGCGTTGAAACATAAGAACGCGTGTAAATCAACTGCTGTGGACAGATAGGCAGACAGCGACCACAACCATAACAACGCTCTTGCACTACTCCGGAAAACTCTGCGTCGCGGTCAAAAACAATAGCTTGAGCCGGACAAATCTTTTCACAAGGTCGGGGACAGTCTACAGGACACTCCACCGAGTTAAATTCAGCTTTGCGAAAATGTGGGTCTTGTCCATCATTCAAGCTCACCATCAACCACGGCAACCCGTGATCATTTAGCCCTCGGTGGTTGACCATAAGGTTATCAGCAACCTGTAGTGCTTCTTGAGCTGCTGCAATTACAGCTGAATCTGCTGCCACATCAATACAGTCAGCGCCAGCTAATGTATAAGCCAATGTTAAATTTCTAACCGCAGGTAAATGTTGGAAGCTGGCGCCGCAGATCAGCTTGAACCAGTGTCCTGACTTAAGGGAACGTAAGGGTTTGTACACAGTCACACTTCTATGCTAATGTGCAACACAAAAAATTAACACATTTCTTCAAGTTAATTTCACTATAAAAATTTTGCAGATACCCTTTTTTCTTAACCCCTGTAACAATTGGGGTTAAGTTATGGAGCGTTTTATATCTAATTGTGTCTAACTACTTACTGAATATATTTCTTAAGTCCACCTGTCCT
Source organism: Chroococcidiopsidaceae cyanobacterium YX2bin18 (assembly GCA_030446505.1). GTDB lineage: Bacteria > Cyanobacteriota > Cyanobacteriia > Cyanobacteriales > Chroococcidiopsidaceae > JAHHHE01. The sequence continues at coordinate 27,579 of JAUJND010000001.1, forward strand.
CTATGTCAGCGCCCGACTGCTAAAGAATTTTGTCTAGACTGTAGCAGACAACTCCAACGTTGCCAATTGCCTCACCCTAATCCTAAGCTTGGACAACTGCCAGTATTCGTTTGGGGAATGTATGGCGGAATACTCAAACGCGCGATCGCCGCATTGAAATACGAAAACCAACCACAGATAGCTCGACCTTTAGGCCAATGGCTGGCTCAAGCCTGGTTAAACTCACAACTTGCTTCTAGGCTAATTGTTGTCCCGATTCCGCTCCATGCCGATAAGCTTAAGCAGCGGGGCTATAACCAGGCAGCACTACTAGCTGAAAGTTTTTGCGACCTTACTGGCTTACAATTGCAAAAAAATGGGTTTAGAGCGGATTCGAGCGACGGAAGCACAGTTTGGTTTATCGGCTTTAGGGCGAGAACAAAACTTAGCAATGGCGTTTAAGTTGGGGTCAGGATTTCGTCGTGAAGTCCCAGCCAAACCGATACTGTTATTAGATGATATTTACACTACTGGAGCAACAGCTCGTTCGTACTGTCCAAACATTGCGTCACGCTGGAATTCAGGTGTATGGATTAGCGGCGATCGCTCAAGGTTCCTGAATCCAACCGCAACCGCCCATGCCAGATTGAAAAACCTATATGCAAGCTATCTAAGTGACCTTTATAATATATAGGCTTAAGCTATTTTGCTGGGACGTTGCTCTGGATGATGATTAAAGCTTTTGCCGCGGGTTGCGTCAAGTCTTAATTATTCCTGCCACCTTACTAACAATTGGCATAGGTGCAACTTCATCCATAGCACAAAATAAGCTGTACAATCCAACTGCATTACCTGCCAGTAATCAGGTTTCAGATACACTAACTGAAAAAGACATTCCTACAGGTGAGGGGGGATTCGCCCGTGATTACCTAGTAAAGTTTAATAAGGGTGACAATGTAGCAATTGATTTAGCCTCCGAAAGCTTTGATAGCATTGTCACATTGCTAGCACCCGACGGTTCAACAATTGCCGAAAATGATGACGGTCCCGACGGTAGCACGAATTCTTTGCTGTTTACCCGCATTACAGAAGCAGGAACCTACGTTGTTCGTGTGCAAGCTTTTGGTGAAACAGGGATTGGAGCTTTTAAACTTAAGGTTACACGCCTACAACCGTTGTAATAGTTGAATTACATTCTGTTGTATCCCAGAGGAGACCTCACGTAAACGGGGATTGAGTTTCTCACATAGTAGGGATTAGAGGCAACTGAGAAGTGAGAGATAAGTTGATATAGCAGTCCTATTCCATTTATGAATGTGGTGCAGGCTTCTGGTTCCTGGACAGGCAGGATGCCCATCCCACAAATCAAATCAGATTGCTATAAATTATCTAAACCCACTTTTAAAATGCTGTGAGTAGGCAGAGTAATAAAGCCTCTGTCCATTCTACGACTGCCCCGTATGTGTCTCCTGTATGACCACCTAATTGGTAGTTGAAATATGCCCCTGTCAAAAAAGCAATTGTACCTCCGCCCAAAGCCATCGCAACAGCAAATATGACGCGATCTTTATCTAGTAAAATTTGCAGCCCGCTCAAACCCAGGAGCAACACCAGCCCAGGCAAAATATCCCAAAGAGAACGAATTGCAGCTTTGTGAAATGCACCCTTTCCAGTTAGTTTGAGGTAAGGATATTGGGCGATCGCTAGCTGTTGTCCCCAGCGCCCCCAGCCACAGACAGCTATTAGGGCGATCGCTCGATATGAATCTAAGTCACTCAGAGCAGCTGTTTTAAGTAGTAAAAGTGCGATCGCTGCCATTGCCCCAAATGCCCCTGTAGCACTATCTGCCATCACTTCAAGCTGCCGTTGTGGATTCTGCACTGCTAACCCATCAGCAGTATCCATTACCCCATCTAAGTGAAGTCCACCAGTAAGCGCAATCCAACAAACTACTACTAAAGCACTTGCAGTTAATGCTGGTATATTTAAAACTAACCGCATCCCAGCATCAAAGAACCCCAAGATTCCCCCAATCATTAGCCCTACTAACGGTGCCAGACGAGCTACACGCTGGAAGTCTAAGCCTTTTGTAGCTGAAATTGGAATTGAAGTATAAAATATAACAGATGCTATGAGATTTAACCTCAAATGTGTCGACCAATGTTGCTTGTTTGTCATATTAGTTACGTTTAACTGTGATAGCTAAAAAATAATTGGCATAATTTCTCGCTCAACAATAGACTCAGTGTATAAATCTTGAGATAAGATTGACTGGTGCAGAAGAATTATGTATTAATTTTTTTGTGATTTTGAATTTTGAATGCTGTGGGCTTTTAAATAAGATAGGCTACTGGCAATTAATTTAAAAGTCGCGCTTTAACTTAGCGCAGTTTTTGCATAACTTCTTCTAACTTAAAACTCATAAGGCATAAATTAACTCAGCTATTAAATTGACTTGCTATCTACGTTCTTTAAGCCCCGTTCACTCAAAAGTTTTTTATTATGAGTCAACATCGTGACACAAAGTTGCCAGCACCGTGTATCATTAGCACTGGTATAGTTATTAACAAACTAGATATACGACGACTGCTAACCGATTTGGGTCGTGTCCGTTATATTCATATTCAAGAAGGCGAGTCCAAGAGCGAGGGAGAGGGGGAGGTGCTGGAGGTGTTTGCCAACCAGAACCGATCTACAATTGTTGCAAACCATGCCCTTTATCTTAATATTTATAGTTTTGATTACTTAGAATTAAGACAGTCTCCAGAGCAAGAAACATATTTTGATTTAGTGCAAGACAATCGCTGTCTGCGGCTGATTCCACTCTCAACACCTGTGCAAGAACGAGCTACGCGGAAGTTAAATGAAACCGCATGGGAAGCAATGATGGATCAAGTTTTATCAGCTAGATGGGATGCAGAGATTGATGACGACGGCAATTGCCTATTTTAATATAGCCATGAGTCATTAGCTTTCAGCTATTACCTTTTTTGAGTTATCGTCTTTAAATCAAAAGTCAGAACTAGAGATTGACGGAAGTTCTGCGCCCTAATATTTAGTTAGGTCGAAAAAGAAAAGTGTTTAAGCAGGAGGCGCTGCGGTGTAGATAATACTGATAAATTAAATCGTTCTCAGGTAATGCCTTAATCGGTTATTTATCATCATGCTTATTTTTGACTTTTATTGACTGCTGACAGCGCTATACGTTAAAGGTTTCATCCGCTTTGAGTGCAAAATTTTCTTTTCAAGTCTCAGCTTGCTGTAACCAAACGAAAGCGCGGGCAGGTGTCTTCTTCACACCTCATGGAGGAGTTGAAACTCCACGGTTTATGCCAGTGGGGACGCTAGCGAACGTCAAAACCTTGACTCCAGCGCAACTAGAAGAAGCTGGAGCACAAATGGTGTTAGCAAATACATATCACCTGCATCTTCAACCTGGTGAAGCAATTGTGGCAAAAGCTGGAGGGTTGCATTCGTTTATGGGGTGGAAAGGACCGATTCTAACTGATTCGGGCGGTTTTCAGGTTTTTAGTTTGAGCAAGATACGTAAAATTACAGAAGCTGGGGTTACGTTCCGCTCTCCCCGCGATGGTCGAATCATTAATTTGACACCAGAGCTATCAATTCAGATTCAGAATACGCTAGGTGCGGATGTAATTATGGCGTTTGATGAATGCCCGCCTTACCCAGCTAGCCGTGAAGAAGTTGTTGCCTCAACTAACCGGACTTACCGCTGGTTAGAGCGCTGTATTAAGACTCATCAGCGAAGCGAGCAGGCTTTATTTGGTATCGTGCAGGGTGGTGTTTACTTAGACTTAAGATCTGCTGCTGCCGAGTCCTTGGGGGAATTAGATCTGCCTGGGTATGCAATTGGCGGTGTAAGTGTGGGAGAACCCCCAGAATTAATTAGCAAGATTGTCGAAGCAACAGCACCCCTACTGCCACCAGAAAAACCACGTTATTTGATGGGCGTAGGTACTTATCGAGAAATGGCACAAGCCGTAGCAGCTGGGGTAGATTTGTTTGACTGCGTAATTCCTACTCGGTTTGGTCGACACGGTGCTGCTTTGGTGCAAGGTGAGCGCTGGAATTTAAGGAATGCTCAATTTCGGGAAGATGTTACGCCACTGGATGAAACTTGCCCTTGCTACACTTGTCAAACCTTCAGCCGCGCTTATTTGTGTCATCTAGTGCGATCGCAAGAAGTTCTAGGCTACACACTATTGAGTATTCACAATGTTACAGAATTGATTCGCTTTACCCAGAGGATTCGGGCTGCAATATTAAATAATTGCTTTATAACTGAATTTGCCCACTGGCTAGAGCCAAGCACAGCCTAGTTTTAGCGCTAATTTAGGTTATTATTATGCTAATATGCATTTCAATTCTAAAAGCTGTATTAGAGAGATAAAAACAAATATGGAAGCCGCATTGTTGTTAGCAAAACTGCCGGAAGCATACTCAATTGTCGACCCCATAGTAGACGTTCTGCCTCTGATTCCGGTTTTTTTCTTGCTGCTAGCTTTTGTTTGGCAAGCAGCGGTTGGTTATAGATAAGCCATTGGGCGGGTGATTATAGCGTTTAGTAACAATCTAAATTCAGTGTTTAGGACAGGCGAAAATGCCTGTCCTGACTCTTAAGCGCAGCAAAAACGCTGCCACAAGTATGTCAACTACGTCCCCCGATTGCCTTTTGAAAGGCAGGTCGCTCAGACATCCGCTTAATATAGTTCACAACATCTGGGTACGCGCTCAAGTCAAGCTTGAGCATCATGGGAATGTAAGCTAGGGTAGACCCCACCGCCACATCTGCCACACTAAACTGTTCACCCAGTAGAAAAGTTTGCTGCTCAAAAATTTGATTCAGTGGATTTAGTAAGCGCGGTGTTTCACGCTCCCGACTTGCTTCCACAAAAATTCCCGGTCCTAAAGTAGCATTGGCAAATAACACCCACTGGTTAAGTTCGGCGCGTTGCTCTAAAGACGTGGTTTTGTCATACTTTTCTGCGAGATAAAGCAGAATTGCCCCTGATTCCCAAAGCTTGAAATCGCCGTCTACAATCGCTGGGACTTTGCCCATTGGATTAATAGCCAAAAATTCTGGCTCTCTGTGCGCTCCAGCCTGCATATCCAACAGCACAAATTCATAGGGAATTTCTAGTTCCTCTAAATACCACTGGACAATTGAGGCTCGACTACGCGCACCGCCGTAAAGTTTTAACACTATTTTCCTGGGCTTAGGGCTAAAGGACTTTATGAGTATGCGAGTGCTGTTTTACATTATCTTCTTTTGTGACAACTCGACTAACATTTAACACCCGCTTGCGTTCTGTAGAGTATTTAAAGTCATTACGGGTTGTGCCTTGAGGAATATGAGATTGAGCTACTGGGCGAGCTTTGTAGGTGCGGGCAGCAGCGATCGCGCGTTGGACAAATTCTTCGCTGAACTGCGCCGATTCTGGGAATCCATCTGGTTTTTGAGGGGTATCACCTGCAATCACAGCATTAATAGTCGTTGCCCAAGCTAGCTTGTATGAAGTAGGGATACCTTTAATAATCGCTTCCAGTGCGGCAGAAGGAATAGGCTCTAAAACTTGGATTTCATGAACTTCCCCATCTTCCTTAACGAAGCAAGTTGCCAAGCCAATAACGATATAATCATCTGCCGCTAGATCAGGAGCATTGGGATGTACGAGAGCGGTTGCCATCAGAAAATTCCTGCAATTAAGAACTGGGATATGCATTAGTTGTAGTTGTTGCATTGTACCAACTTGACAGGCTGTGGCTTAACGACCTAACTGTATTACATATATTTACAAAACTTAACCAACGAAGGATGAATTCTTAGCAATGAAATGGGAACCATGAAGGATGAAGGTTGAATTTAGGATGACTGCCTACCTCTATGGACAAGCTAAATTTTCTATCTTTCTATCTGCCTAGTAGATAAAACTTATTTTGGCGAAGTCGTCGGCTCGTCTTACCAAGATGGAGGCTGCAATGACCACAGACACCTGAGTAAGTGACACAAGAATAAACTTGTTGGTAAACAGAAAATTATAAGTTGATGTTATTGAGCTAGTGCTCAAATATAAATATATGAATAGTAACTCCTTAAAATCACTTCAAGATAAGCCTAAACATTATCGTGGCTCAGTTCCATCCTCCAGTTGGAAAGTAAAAAAGCGTACAACTGAACGTCAGCAGCGAGCAGTTCCAGACAGCTATTTACGATCTTTAGCCTCAACAAAAGCGCAAGAAGGAGATTATGGGGGAGCGATCGCGCTCTTGAACCAGCTAATTGACCGCCATCCCGATAATGCGATTGATTACAATAATCGGGGGCTAGTTTATTTCCAGAGCGGTCAACGAGCGCTGGCGATTAGAGACTACAAAACAGCGCTTAAACTTAACCCACAACTAGCTAGCGCTTATAACAACCGCGCTAATTATTACGCCGCTTGTGTACAGTTGGCAGCAGCGATCACAGATTATGACCAAGCCATTGACTTAAATCCCAGCTATGTCAGAGCGTGGATTAACCGCGGAATTACGTTACGCGATCTAGAGCAGTATGAGCAGGCGATTGAGAATTTTGACATTGCGTTGTTATTAGGTCAACTAGCAGGTCACATCTACGCTGAACGCGGACGGACATATCATCTTTGGGGTGACTGGAATTGTGCGATCGCTGATTATCGTCGTGTCTTAACTTATCTGCCTCACGAGAGTGCTTTCAGTTGTGATCCGGCTGTTCGCTTGCGTCTACAGGTTGAAAAGGAGTTAAACCAGTTGCTTAGTCCACTGTCAATTTAAAAAGGGACACAGAAGACCTTTTAACACTCCTCTAGTCCTGTGCCTATTCCTCCTCGCCTTGCCAATAGTGCTGTGCCATAGGCAGCTGCTATATGAATTGGGGTAACTAGAGGTACTTGCAAATGACGCGCCCGAATCGTAGTCCAGCTATGATTTACTGCACCACCCCCAGCTGTATAAACCTTAGTTAGCTCAGTTGCACCTAAATGTTGCAATAGCTGATAACCTCGTACTTCAATTCGGGCTATGCTTTCCAGCAAACCATGTAAAAAATCTACCGGATTAGCTGGACGTGGCTCTAGCTGTGGGGGTAGAGTTGGGTCATTAATAGGAAAGCGATCACCTGGTTTTAATAAGGGGTAGTAATTTAGCTTGCTTTCTTTTGTCGAATCAATTTGGCAACTAAGCTCCCTGAGTTGTTTGTCAGTGAAGAATTGTCGTAGCACTGCGCCGCCCGTATTAGAAGCACCCCCAGTCAGCCACAAATTGTCTAAGCGATGGCTATAAATTCCATAGCGGGAATCCTCGACGCGGTTGCGGCTCAATAGCTTCAGTACTAGGGTAGAACCAAGAGAAGTTACGGCTTCACCAGGTAATTTTGCGCCACTAGCAAGAAACGCCGCAATACTATCTGTAGTGCCAGCACATACAAGGCAATCTTGCCGCAATCCAAACCGAGTCGCAACTTCTGTCGTCACTTCACCAACTGGCGTACCAGGAGCCAGCACTTTGGGCAATAGCTGCACAATCGATAAATCAGTTAACCAGGTAGGATAGGTGAACTGCTCGACATCATAACCAAGCTTTAATGCGTTGTGATAATCACTAATACCTAACTGACCATGCAGCAGAAAAGCTAGCCAGTCTGCTTGGTGGAGGAAATATTTAGCTGCGGTAAAAGAAGGTAGCTGCTTCATCAAAGTAATTTAGCAAGACTGGATGTGGCGCTTAGTACAGTGTGGTTTGGCGGTGCGATCGCTATTAAACTTTCGCTCACAGCCGCTCCGCGAGCATCGTTTATAGCAGCGGCGTGTCTACTGGATTACCAGCGCGATCACACAGGAGAACAGTTGAAGAAGTACCATTAATGGCGATCGCCCCTGATTTCCTGACGTAAATTTCCTGGAATTTGCTCAATTAAGCTAAATAAAGCCTTTTGCCAACTGAGCCAATCAGCTACAGGCTCAAACTCATACCGAGCTTCTGCCCGGATAGTACCTTCAAAGTCTACAACTATAGCTCTTGCTCCGGAAGTCCCAAAGTCAAACCCAAGGTAACACTCTGATTTAAAAACTTCAGGCGTGGGCTTGGCGCACTCAGTTGTATTGGCTAAAAATTCTAGATTTTGTTTCATATTGTAAAAACTTGTTCCATCAATTGAGCACTTTAGTCAAAAGTAGTGATTGACCTGTTCATAAAATGTTGAGTTTAGGAGTTTTCACACCATGTCTATATCTGATACTCAAATCTATATAGCGCTGATCGTGGCGCTAATTCCCGGTGTTCTAGCTGTGCGACTTGCAACAGAACTTTACAAAAACTAGGCGGTATTACAGCTAAAAATATCCTGGTAGTAAGCAGCGTTTGCTGGAAATACCTACAGTTCTGAATGCGTTCAACGCATTTAGAGGCTGGAGATTATCTGCTAACACTGATCTAAAACTGCCAGGATTATTCTTGCTTGCCGCAACAGGTAAGCCACGCGAATTTCGTGCAGTGATATGGCGATATTGTGAGTGATCTGAGCTACACCGAAAATTCGCTTCTTTGGAGCATCGCGGAGAAAAATTTATAGTATTTATCTACTTTGACTGAATTAGACGTACTTCAGCCTTGATAACTTCTCTTTAAAGGAAGTCAGAATTTGGGGAACTCTACCTCAGATTCAGATATAGGTCTACTAATTTTGCACCTAAATCATTCAAATGATCATGGAGGCGCGACTTCAAAGAGTTTCCCCTGCCTAGTGCTACATAAAAAAAGCTTTATAAATTCATAAAAATAGTTTTTATACAACCGTATATTTACTTAAACTGTTTAATAAATTAGAAAATACTGAATATTTTTTCAGTAAAACTACGGTTGGAGATAGAGTAAAGTAGCGGTAGTTTGCTTTTGTAGTTTTGTATAAGGCTACTTCGAGAAGCAAGTTTGCAATGTCTAGCTTTGCAATCCGTTGGCGAATTGCGGTATGGTGTCCCAGCAAGTTTACGATTCGCTTAAGCCTCTGGGAATCATGTGCAATATCGCTGTGCAAAGCATAAGTTCGCAGGAATAACAAATCCTGTTTTAAGGTAAAGTATTTACGTTCATAATCTGCAAAAATTCTCAACTTTTGGATTACACCTCCCGTCTCTAGAGCAACTTTCCAGCTATGAACGCAATTCAACCCTCAAGACCCCAATTACAAACAGTAAAACCCCGCCGAGTTCCTCAGAGTCGCAGCAGCCGTCGTCCATATCGGTTTATGGCGCTGCAAACAACGGCAAAATTGACAGTTAATGTTCTACTCTCAGCGGCAGCAGTGTCTGCTTTAGTGAAACTCTTGCCTTATTACCAATCTCAACAAGAGAAGTTGCAAGAGATCCAAACTGAAGTCAATATGACACAAGGACGTGTTGCTAGTCTGCGGACAGAATTCAGCCGCTACTTTGATCCGCAGCAAGCCAAAAGTATTATGCAAGATCAGAGTAATAGAGTTGATCCCGGACAACGCTCGGTCTTTTTGTTGAATAAGGCTGTTGCGATTGAACAGCCAGCCGCGTCACGCTGATAATAGTTAGTTTTTCTTGGGCAAACAAGTTTTTAAAATCCACTGCGCTTGAAGTAATCAAGCGCAGTTCTAGATGTAGGGCTAAATTCTGGTTCGATGAATCCAGTTAGGGCTTAACATTTTAAAGCTAAAGAGTCTAATTAAAAGCCCTGTTCCGGTAAATTGGTTTAAGCGGGTTGAGAGACTAAAAGTAAGTTAATATGCAAAAACTAATGCCTTTAAATTGGGGTTTAATTCAACAACGAATCACCCCATATCTGTTTTTGCTGCCTGCCCTGGTTATTTTGGGGTTAACTGTCTTTTGGCCTGCCTTACAAGCGTTTTACCTTAGCTTTACCCGCTACGAATATGACCTTACGCAGTCACCGCAGTGGGTAGGTTTTGCAAACTTCCGTCGTTTGGGGGCTGGATCAGGTTTTTTGGCAGACGCTGTCCAACACTGTAATTTATCTTGTTGGTGTCGTGCCAATTTTGGTGGTTGCTCCGTTGGCACTAGCAATTTTGGTAAACCAGAAACTACGCAGCATTAATTGGTTTAGGGCAGCCTACTACACGCCAGTTGTGATTTCAATGGTGGTTGCTGGAATTGCCTGGAAATGGCTTTATGCAGAAAATGGGTTGCTGAATCAGCTGCTCAAACATTTAGGTATCTCCGGCGCAGATGGAATTCCTTGGCTGACTAGCCCCAAATGGGCAATTTTCAGTGTTATGGCGGTGACAGTATGGAAAGGATTAGGCTATTACATGGTTATCTATCTAGCAGGGCTGCAATCGATTCCTACCGATTTGTATGAAGCAGCAGCAATAGACGGTTCAGACGGTATCCACAAACACTGGGATATTACAGTACCGTTAATGAAGCCATATCTGGTGCTAGTATCCGTAATTTCTGCTATTTCTGCTACGAAGGTCTTTGAAGAAGTTTACATCATGACTCAGGGAGGACCACGCAATAGCTCTAAGACGATTGTGTATTACCTTTATGAGCAAGCCTTCCAAAACTTGGAGATGAGCTACGCCTGCACGATTGGACTAGTGCTATTTTTGGCAATCTTAGGCTTGTCGCTCTTGAATCTCCAGTTGTCAACAAGGGGGATAAGTAGCTAAGCTTAGGGACACACTGAACTAATGTATCACCAATCCCTGACGGTAAAAATCTGGATTTTGAGAAGTGTAGAGTAAAAGTGTGTTCTCCTTTAATTATCGCTGGTCTTGTATTAAATAGCTCGTTACTTGTTGCATTTAGAATTACTCACTATAGCGTTCTTCTGCCCAGGGTTCGCCACGTCGGTGATAGCCGTTGCGCTCCCAGAACCCTTGTTCTTCGTGGTCTAAAAACTCTATCCCATTAATCCATTTGGCGCTTTTCCAAGCATAAAGGTGGGGAACAACTAGCCGCATCGGACCACCGTGTTCTGCTGGAAGGGGATCACCAAATACGGTGTGAGCAAAGAAGTTTTCCTCACGGACAAAATCTGCTAAAGGAATATTGGTAGTGTAATCGCCGTAGCAGTGCTCCATGATATGGACAGCTTTGGGATCTACTTCAATTAGGCGCATAAAGTCTGTTACTTTAATGCCAGTCCACTTGACATCAAGTTTAGACCAGCGCGTCACACAATGAAAATCCGCTGTAAAATCGTGTTGCGGCAGCGCCATGAAGTCTTCCCAGGTAAAGGTAGCAGGTTTTGCTAGACCCCATACTCGTAATTGCCATTCTTCAGAATTGATTTGGGGTGTTTGACCGTATGTAAGTACCGGAAACCCCTTAGCTAAGTATTGACCAGGAGGGACGCGAGCATCCTCTTCTGTTCCTGGTTTTTGAAAAAATTTTCCTAACATATAGATATAGGTTTGTGGAGGCACTCCAGCTAGGAAAGACAGATCCTAAATTCACTGGCAGAGAACCTGTAGTCTTAAGCTCTAACGTAATCGACCAAATCCTCACACTATTTTTAAGCTAGCACTTTATTTATTCAAGTAACTAGCTTGCTTGTGATTAAGATTCTTCTTCAACTTCTTCCTTAGTTGGATAGACAAATTTAGAACGTCCAGTCAGAATCGACTTGCCTAGCGACAAAGCTTTCTGAGCCTCAACTACCGCTTTACGTCTCCAGGTAGTTTTGCGTTTATCTCGTTTTGACTTTGATGTTTTCTTCTTAGGAACAGCCATGACAACACTCTGGGTAATTTTTTACGACCTATCTATTCTATAGCTTTGCGGTGTAGCTGGAAAAACCTCCAAACTTCTCGTAGACATTGAAACGTATGCAGAACTTGGTTAATTGATTTGGCAACTAATTTTAGTTTCAAAGCATCACTATTCAGTATTGCCGAATCACGTTCAGGTTCTATAGCAGTGATGGCTTAATTTGACATTGTGTCAGGAGCAGAAATATCAGTACCCCTAGACGTGTCCAGCAGTGGCTCAGGGAAATTAACGTTGGGTATTGTTGGCGTAGTGATGTTGCTAGGAACGCTGATCTGAGTAGAGTTATTAATTCTAGTACCCCTAGAAGATGGCGTAACTAAAGAATTTTGCGGCGCACTTGTAGGAGTCGAGAGTAAAGTCGAACCTGAACTGCTGTTTGTTGAAGTTGGAGTCTGAGAATTCCTGGGACCAGCTGTGGTTTGATTGGGAGTGGAAGAATTAGAAGCAGGAGAAACTTTTAATTTAGTAGAAGTACTATTTGGAGACTGGCTTGACCTTACATTAGCAGTTTCGGGAACGCTGTTGCTGTCATCAAGCTGTTCTATTTTGAAGATAGCCGTCTCTGGTTCTGCTGGAGTTGCCAGATTATCAGTTGCAGTTGCTACGTTTTTAAGTCCAAGTAGCGATCGCGCACTCGTAAGATATGTACCCCAGCGCTGAATATTAGGACTTTTACTCCATTGACTTCGGCTGACTTCCAAAGACATTACTGGTGCAATCACTCCATAGTTTTCTGCCATAACCATGACTGTCACAGCTGTTGCTTGCTTATTCTTTTTAAAGTTTTCTTTCACGACTGTCTGTGTAGCCGCTTCTGCACGACTCAGTAGTGTTTCGTAACTCTCATTTGGCAGACTTTGAACAGAGAGGTCAATGTGAGTTGTTTCCCTTTGGACTATCTGTGGCTTAATCACCTTATTAGTAACTGCAAATTCTTTTGGAGGATTAGCGCTTGCAGCTACTGGCGCTTTAACACCCGCTGGCAGAGAAGTTGGGGCGGTGGGAACAGGCTGCTTAGGCGTAGTAGCGTTATCAGTGTCTATATAGACAGAAGTATCTTCAAGTTCTTCCGCGACATCATTTGTTTCGCTAGCAGCAGTAGTTGCCACATCTTCAAATGGCACGGTGGCATCTGCTATTATAGAGTCTTGCTCAGTTCCAGAAGTTTGATCTTGATTATATGTAGTTGCGGCTGCATCGGTTTCTAGCCCACCAAAGCTATCCTCAGGTTCTTCAGCGACAGCAGTATCAGTTACTATTTCACTAGCAGTTGTAGTTGCTACATTTCTAAAGCCAAGTAGCGATCGCGCACTCGTGAAGTATGTACCCCAGCGCTGGACATTGGGGCTAGCGTTCCATTGACTGCGGCTAACTTCCATTGCCAGTACTGGGGCGATCGCCCCGTAATTGTCCGCCATAACCATGACCGTAACCGATGTCACTTGGGTGTTTTTCCAGCTATCTTCAACTACTGTCTGCATTGCCGCTTCTGCGCGACTTACTAATGTTTCATAACTTTCATTGGGCTGACTTTGAACAGAGAGGTCGATGCGAGCGGTTCCCGCTTGAGCTATCTGGGGCGCGAACAATTCATTAGTCACCCAAGACCCTCCTGCTAATCCCAATAACAGCACTAAGGTTGCCCTCTGGGTTGTCTGAGTAAACCATTGCTGAGATTGGCTTAAGGCTGCTAGGAGTATTAGCTTCAAACTAGGAGACGATTTTTCAATTAAGCTAGGCTTGATTGTCGTTTGCAGCGGCAGATGAAAATTAGAGGTACCATTGCTCAAATCTAATTTTGTGCAGGTGGAACCAACTGCTTCGGCAGGCACTACCTGTTTATTTTCAAGCTCTTGTTGAGACTTAAGTTGAGCAATTTGCTGGTCGAGTTCTTTTAACCTGTTTTTCAGTCTCTGCCGATCTATTTTTACTTGCTTTAATTCCTGAAGTAAACTTTCCCGTGATTTCCAACTTGCTGTTGAACTACTAATATTTACACTAAGTTGGTGCAAGATTTCTCTAGATACTGCTTTACCTAATAGCCAACTGCTGCGGGTTAATAAAGCCGATTGTACTGCTTGCAGCTTACCTTTTCCTGCAATTACCTCAGGATGATTAAAGGGAAGTTTAGTTAGTAGATCTTCCACCTCATTTCTAGTTTCAGCATAATGCTGTAAATTTTGTCGAAACACTCGATCTGATTGCAAAACAGAAGCATCTGATGTTTGCCCAGGGGGAACGCCCACAATCGCAATCAGCTGTTTTAAATGTTTACTCGCTTCTTGCTCTTTGGCTAACATTTCAGCTTGCTCTTGATGCAGCTGTTCTGTGTGGGTTGAGAGGTTTATAACTTCAGGAGAACTCTTAACCAGGTGAGAGTTATACTCGGAAAGCTTCTTTTTTGCACTACTTCTACCTTGGCTCAATCTTTGCGTAATGGGGATTGACTTTACACTTTCTGCTGAGTTAATTGTTTTCTCAGGCAGTTAATCTCACAAATAAACGCTTGATAACGAGAATATTTTTGCTCAACGGACTTATATTTGCCATCAACCTCGAAAATTTTGCTGTCTTTGAGTAGCCTAAATCTTTGGTCAACCAAAGTATTTATCAGACATATTTGCTTAACAAACTTTTAAGATGAGATTGCCACTTTAAGCCTCCAGTCAGCTTATGTCAATCCCATTTAAATTTGAATGTTTATTTTTATTAACGACTATAGTAGCTCTTATAGCAAATTTTTACAATCTTTCTCATTTAGAGGAAATTGGCGGTGTAGCGCTTTTTGATCTGCTACTTGATTTGGCGGTTTACTTCCTCTGAGATTCCAGCAGGCGGAGTACTACTCGGCAAGACATTTTGATTTGGTCTTGTGGTGCTAGGAATAGTGTTATTAAGACTTCCAGACGTATTGGTTCCTGGTTCTATAACTCCAGGAAAGTAGTGTTAGGAATTAGTGGTGTGACTGAGGAATTGTTATTTGGGACAATGCCAGCATTATTAGGAACGCTGATTGTGCTGCTATTGTTGAGTGGCGCTGTTGCTGGAGCAATTGCGTCTTGTGTGATTGAGGAGGAAGGTACACTCAGTCTGACACTGCTTGATGGGTTTGTTGGATTTTGAGAAGTATCTGGAGTTTTTAATGGTACGGCAGTGGTCGATGGGATAGAACTTGAACCAGTGCTAGAAGTTGGGGTTTGATTAGGCTTAGTAGTTGCGGCAACACCCGGACTGCTAACAGTATCTTGGGTTGTATTAGCTGAGGTAGGAGTGCTTGGTTGAGGAGTAATATTTGCTATGTCTTCCAAACCAAGTAGCGATCGCGCAACAGTGAAGTATGTAAACCAGCGTTGGACATCAGGGTTACTAAACCATTGAGTTCGGCTGACTTCTAAAAACAAAACAGGTGCGATCGCGCTGATTTTGACCCATAATCATCACAGAAACATCCGTCATCTGAATATCCTGGTCGAAGCTTTGCTGAACAGCGCTCAAGGCTACCGCTTCTGCTCGACTCAGCAGATTTTGGTAAGTTTCATGTGACTGGCGATCAAGAGAAACCTCAACACGCTTGGTATCAGCTTGGGCAATTTGTGGTGCGATTACTTCACTACTCCAACCTCCCCTAACCCCAATAACACCACCAAAGTCGCCATTGGGCTTTTCTTCGCAACCCATTCCCAAGACTGATTAAGGGTGTAGCTCAAAATGCTAACTTTAGATTGGGCTGCTATTGAGGCTTGATGAAGAAAATTGCCCTGCATAACCGCGCTTCTCCTTAGTTTAGTAGTTACTTGAAAAGTGTTGATTCTTCAAATGCCTTAAAATCATTTGCTTTCAGCAAAAATAGCTAAATATTTCTTCGGAGCTATAGCTTAATCTGACAGTAGTTGTAGTAATTACCAAAAAAATAATTTGTAATCAAAGTCAATTACGTTTGGTTCCAGTGAAAGTAGTGTCCTACTTTGGATAAGTATAGTATTCGCGCTGGGATAAATTTTGTACTGAACAAGAGTTGACTACAATTTTGGAGTGTGTTGACGCAAGAATACTATGAACAGTTCTAAAGAGCGCAATCCCGTATTATTAGTTCATGGAATTAATGATACGGGTGCAGTTTTTCATAGAATGGCTCCCTACTTAACTCAGCGGGGTTGGTCTGTGTATGACTTAGATTTAATGCCCAGCAATGGCGATCTAAGTCTTGACCAATTGGGTCAACAAGTTGCTAGTTCTATTGCAACGACCTTTGCACCAGAACAACCCTTCGATCTAGTGGGCTTTAGCATGGGAGGAATTGTCAGCCGCTACTATGTCCAATGCTTGGGAGGAATTAACCGTGTTCAGCGCTTAATCACCATAGCGTCTCCTCATCACGGCACCTGGATAGCTTACCTGTCCGAGCGCCTTGGTTGTGTTCAAATGCGTCCTGATAGCGCTTTTCTCCAACAGTTAAATCAAGAAGCTGTAATGTTAGAGCGGCTGAATTTTACTTCAATTTGGACACCTTTTGATCTAATGATTGTTCCTGCCAATAGTTCCCAAATGCAAGTGGGTCAAAATGTGCAAGTACCTGTCTTAACTCATGCTGGAATGATCACAGATGCAATGAGTTTAGAAGTCGTAGTGGAAGCGCTTTCCGAACCGCTTAAGCAGAATCGCCAATTTGGGCATAGTCATAACTACCAAAAATCGCTTCAGTATGACAGTAATACTTAAACTCCATTAAGTTATAAGACGGATCTTCTAAAAAGAAGGTGTGATGCTCCAATGTTGAACCGGAAAAGCGGCGCTTAGGTTCTTCTCTAAAACGTAACTGCCGAGACACCCGCTCTAACAAGGTTTCCCAATCACGTTTTATTGTAAAATTAACCCAAAGTGTCTAGGATAAATGCCGCGTTGGGGTGTAAGAAGTTCTTTAGTAACGTGGGCAACTAGCTGATGACCGTAGAGATTCAAAATCAGGGCATGAGCGGTTTCACGACCAGGGATACAGCCTAAGCCATCAATATAAAATTCTTTTGTTTGGGCAATGTCTGTAATTGGAAAGGCAAGATGAAATAAAGTTTTGCACGGCTAGTGTTTAGGAGGCTCGTGGTTGATGTATCCAATTTATTCTCTAAATCCTTGGCTAGTTGCTGTTGGATTAAATACACTTTTACTGCTCTTAGCCTCGATTGCTCCTAAAAAGCTGCTTACCCCTGGCTCGGACTTTTCCACGCCTGGTTGCTAGGTGTTCTGATCTGGGGCAGTTTAGGTTGGCAGGGATATTTAGTAGTAATGTTTTATTTTTTGGTTGGTTCTGCCGTGACGCGAATTGGCATGGAGCAAAAGGAAGCAGAGGGAATTGCTGAAAAACGGTCGGGAGCAAGAGGACCAGAAAATGTTTGGGGTTCAGCACTAACTGGAGCACTATGTGCTTTGGGAACATTAGCGGTTCCCGCCCTTAATTTAGAGACTAAACCACTACATCTTTACTATTGTTGGGATATGCAGCAAGTTTCAGTACAAAATTGTCTGATACCTGTGCCAGTGAAGTCGGGAAAGCTTACGGTAAGCGGATATATTTAATTACAACATTACAAGCAGTACCGCGGGGAACAGAAGGGGCGGTGAGTCTAGAAGGAACACTGGCTGGAGTAATGGCTTCAGCGGCGATCGCCTTGGTTGGTTGGGGGGTAGGTTTGATTGATTTATTAGGAGTGCTTTTGTGTGTGCTGGCAGCGTTTATTGCTACCAATATAGAAAGTGTAATTGGGGCAACGCTGCAAGCAAAAATAGGCTGGCTCACAAATGAAGTTGTGAATATTTTGAATACCTTAATAGGTGCTTTAGCTGCTATATTACTAGCGTTAGCATGGCACTGGTATAGCTTACTGCCTCAAATCTAACTATAGCCAAATCTATTGACCTACCTTACGGCAGCTTAATCAAGGACAGTACCAAGAGAAAAACAATCTCCAACAAATAGCTGACGAACACACTGGGATTAAAAAGACCATCCCACAAATAACCCTTACGCTTAGGAGTTGCATTGCGCTTTAATGTACAACACCATCCACCATAGATGACTGGACCACGTAGTTGACATTCTTGGGCAAAAAATTGCTCAATTTTATCTACACGGGGATAGAAGCCATGCTGAAAATGTTTCCACTGGCTCTCAAAATCAGAAAAAAGAGCGGAATTGAGCAGCCGATCAAAGCAATTATACTTAACTTTTGCTGCAATGCCAAAGCAACAACAGCGCCAGTACCCGTAATTCCCAGTGCTTTAATTACCCAAATTTGTTTGTTGTAGTCTTCTATCGTAGTTGCAAAAAAAAATACTCAAGCAAGAGTATTTCTAACTCAAAATCAGTTAACGGATGGGGGTAACAACCAGCAGGTAATGAAGTAGACATGAATACTTATCAAGCTCATGAATCAAGATAAATTCTGAATGGAAATGCAAGCAAAATCTCTGCCTTTAAGATAGCTAGAATTTTAATTCAATCATACAATTTACTTGTAAGATATTCCGACCTTTAACACCATAGCTATCATTTTCCAAGCTTTCTCAGAAGTCAATACCGTAGTCTTTAATGTTCAAAGTTTAATAGCGATACTGATTGAGGAAATCTTTAATATCATCACTGGTATCTCCTGAGTCCCAAACTCGATGTTGACATAAGACTTCCCAATCATGACGAGCTTTGCTAAATCATCTACATTAAAGCTCTCTTCCAAGGATCTTGTGAAATCTACTTGCCCCTCAAAAGTGCTAACCGCAAAATTTCCAATAATTCCAAAATCATCCATGATTCTTCCATCTGAAATTCTTTTAAAAGGAACCAATCCAACTCGAAATCCTTGTTGTAGCATACTTTTAACGACTACTACACATTTCTGAATTTCTTCTTCGTAAGTAAAATAAGGTTTATCTAGGATAAGAATTCTAACTTTTTTGCCCTGAAACCTTCTTAAAGGTTCGGAGTATCTACCTGCATCAGAAAGTGAGTTGTTTGCTGTCAGCCAGTAGTCGAGATCGTTTCTACTAACTAATCGAATTTCTGGCGGCTGTGTATTTTGGGCAAGCTGAATAAGATCATTCCACTGTTGCCAAATCCTTGGAGAACGGAAAACTAAACGCTTCTGTCCAATATTTTTAAGATCCTCTGAAAGTTGAGACCAAACTGCCCTGAAGAAATTATCGAAAGGAGGTTTTTTAGCTGATTTTGTATAATCTCTAACTGCTTCTAAGACTGGTAGTAAGATCTCTTGCTGGTTAGGTGGTGTAATGTCAGCACAAACTTCGGATACTTGAGGGAGTAATCGACCTACTCTTACAAGTCGCTGAGGCAGTGGAATCTTCCTAGGGTCTTCTGGAGGAGCTTCTAATAAATGGTTTGGAGGATCTGCTAAATCGTAGTAATACAAAGCGGCGTAATACGAACTTGTAGGACTATGAACGTCAATTATCGTATAGCCAAGTTTATTACCCTTAAAAAGACTAGGGGAAGTGTAAACGTCAATTCCTCCATTTTTATTTCTCAAGTGAACTAGACAGCGATTATGCCTATGACCAGTTAAAACGAGATCGTAATTCTTTGCAATTAGCTCATCCAGCATTCTGCCTGCATCAACAACTGATTCAAATTGTGAGACTTCAAGTTGATTGTCAGGTAATAAATGATGATGAAGAACTGCAATCCGAATTGCGTCCCTATTAGTCGAAGGTGGAATCTGGCTCCGTTGATCTGCACCAATGGCAGCAATATCTAATAAATTAAAATCTTCTTTAATTTCGCTATCATCAATGCCTGCTTCATGTCTACGTAACTTTTCTTGAAGCTCGCGCACCCTTTGCTTAATTTTCTCTTTTGTTGGATCTGGAACTCCACTATATGTTGGTGAAATGAAAAGTGTAACTCTTAAGGAAATATCATGAACAAGACTACTCAAATCTTCGTGGTGGATCTTCAATCCTCCCCTCATGGTTAACTCTGGTGACGAAAATTCTTGTACAGTCTGAAAATAATTTGCAAATCTATCCTCCAGGTTCACTCCTCCAGACCAATTGACATCATGATTTCCTGGGACAACAAAAATTCTTTTTCTATCAATGTTTAGGGTTGCAGCTAGATCAATAAGAAACTTTTTGCTCTATCAAATTCTTCAGGGTTACTACCTCTTTCAACAAGATCTCCAGAGACAATGACAAGTTTCGGTCGTTGATCTTCTGCAATTTTTCTTCTTTGAAGAAATTTTTAAGATTATTTATGAATTTTTTCACGACATCATCTGCTAGCATCACATCCGCATCAGGAATTCTGTCTTTCTGTTTACCCCAGACAGTCTCTCTATGGGGTAATGGAGTGAAATGGAGATCGGAGATATGAAGAATGCGTAGAGAGGGATTATTAGCCATGTGTGTTGCTTTGGGCGCACCTAATTTTATAGGAACATACTAAACTTCAAACTGAAATTGCACCATTCCGAATTCTGTTCCTGATTTTTGGCAAAACTGAACAGATTTACTGGGACTTTATGAGTTCGCTTAGTGATTGATAGTGCGTTAACTGAGTGAAGTTACCCATCGCTGACAATGTTTTCAACCAATAGCCAATTACCTGCATAATTCAGGCGACCATAGATAGTCAGAGGTTGCTGGTCAATACATATTTTCAATTGCTCGTCTAGATGTGATCGCAGAGTAACAAGTGTCCAGGGTTGCTTTTTGTAAAGTCAGCAGCTTCAGTAATAGTGAAACTATAATCTTGCTCGCTGTGACGGTGAAAAATGCCATTGAAAGGGCGAGCGAGCGACAGGTGAGAGGGGTTTTGGGAACAGGGACAATTGCCGCTAGCTGGGTAAGATTCTGGATGCTCTAAGTAATAGCGCTGCCAGTGTAGCCAGTCGGGGTGATTTGGAGGCAAATTGAACAATGGGATAATTGCTGCGGACGATCGCAACAAAGCCTCTTGCAAATCTCTTACAGGCAAATCTCTTGGTTCATAGCCTAGATTGACACACAGCGCTGCTGCCATTCCAGCTGCTTGACCAATACCCATAACTACTGGCTGCAATCTAGTTGCACCATTGGCAATGAGACACGGAAATATTTTTCACATACTAGTAAGCCATCCATTTCAGCTGGAATCAAGCAACCGTAGGGAATCGTGAACGGGGTTCCTGTACTCCGTCCTCCCCAGCGAATTGATTTTGATTTGAGAGGAAAATCAATGCCGGGATAGTGGTGGTCATTGACATAATTACCAAAGGCGATCGCACTCACACCCCCAACTTGCATCCTATAGGTAATGGCGCAACCTGATCCCTAGGAGAAGGCAAAATATCCTGCTCTCGGATTGTCGTTATTCCTACTAGACGACGGCTTTCTCGATAGTAAGGATGCATTGCGTAAGCGCCACCGCCGAGGAGTGGGGAATTGAGGGAAAGACTTGATTCGCCAAACCGTAACGACGACCTAGCTGAGTTTGAATAAAGCGGGCAAAACTTTGAGTATGCCAGCGAGATTCATAGAGAAATTCCTGCCGTGATGCCTCCGATTTAATCAACCTGGCAACGTCTTTACCATAGTCATTACCCGATTGGGCCAGTTGATCATAAACAGATTCCTGGTAGTCGCCCGTAATTCAGGAATTGCTCTGAACCGTAGCCATCCCAAGCATCAGCAAACTGCATTAGATCGTCTTGAGATGCTGGAATTTCTGGAGCAGTTGATTCCCCAAAATCTTGCAGTATTACAACCCAAGTGGGCGCTTGTACTGGATATCTTTCTGTGAGAGTGTTAAAAGCAGTTGGCGCACTAGGTTCATTCCACTCAGATTGCAATTCCATCCCCAACGGTAAGGTACTTCAGCTAGAGCAAGTAAATCTCTAGTTCTGTCGCATCCAGAGTAATCTTTGCTTTTACTGTAAAGTCTGCAAACTGGACACCAGTAATACGATTCCCCACTTGAGGACTTCTAATGGCGATCGCCCACTAAGCATCTGCAACGGTAATTCCTGCCCAATCTGCAAACACTTTGGCAGCAATACGTGGGTCATAACTAAAAAAACTAACCCAGCTATTATCTAGTCCGCCAGTTTGCCGCTGCTGCAATTCCCGCAGAAACTCACCCCATAACCCTGTTTGAAAAGCGACCAATTCATTGCCATCCGGCGCAGATACTCCCGCCGATGTCAGCATTCCTCCTAGCCAAGGCAATTCACTCACGAGAATAGTCTTTGCACCTTTACGCGCGCCGCTTGGATAGCAACAGGCTGTTCCCCAGTGCCACCTCCCACAACTAAAACATCGGCTGTTAGTTCATTCATCAATCAAGAAATCCTACAAGCCAGAATACATAATATTCCCTAGTGACTCCTGAGTCCTGCTAAAGTCTAAAATCGCTGGACAAAAAGAGATAATTATGAAAGCACAGGTATTTAGAGGCGTTAATCAGCTAAGTTATGAAGAATTGCCGATACCGACACTTGCACCGGATGAAGTGCTGGTACAGGTACGGGTAGTAGGCTTGTGCCAATCGGATATTAAAAGATTCGTTATCCCCTCTACGAACCACCGCGCATTTTTGGGCATGAAACTGCTGGAGTAATTACAGTCGTAGGTAATGAAGTAACTAACTGGAAAATAGGACAACGGGTTGTCGTGATGCACCACATCCCTTGCATGCGCTGTAATTATTGCCTTAACGACAACTTTTCGATGTGCGAAGTCTATAAAAACATTTCTACAACAATGCCTGGTTTTAATCCCAGTGGCGGCGGCTTTGCCGAGTATGTTAAAGTTCCTGGTCATATTGTCCGTAATGGTGGGTTAATTCCCATCCCAGATGCAGTAAGTTTTGAGCAGGCAAGTTTTGTAGAACCTACTAACTGCTGCCTCAAAGCCGTAAAAAAGCCCAAATTGCCCCTGGTCAATCAGTTCTAGTAACTGGTGCTGGTCCGATTGGGCTAATGTTCATTATGCTGGTAAAGTATTTTGGCGCTAGAGTAATCGCAACTGACTTACTTCCCTCCCGCATAGCAAAAGCTTTAAGTGTTGGTGCAGATGCGGCGTTTGATGCACGCGAGCGCAATTTACCTGCCAAAATTCAGGAATTTACTGATGGCATGGGAGTTGATACAACTCTGTTAGCCGTCCCCAGTGACAAAGCTTTCTTCCAAGCTTTAGACTGTACCCGTAAGGGTGGCAAAATTCTTTTCTTTGCCGAGTTTCCCGATGAAGTGGAAATTCCGCTCAATCCCAATATTCTCTATCGTCGGGAAATTGATTTGATGGGTAGCTACAGTTCTTCTTACCGGGTTCAAAGCCTTGCTGCTGATATTGTGTTTAACCAGCGCATTGATGTAGAAGCATTGATTAGCGATCGCTACTCTCTCCAAGATTTAGCAAAAGCTGTGGAACTTGCGATTACTCCCAATCCCGATACTTATAAAATTCTCATCTATCCTTAAGCTGAAGATATAACTAGAATCTTTCGTTGCTGAAAATCACTCTTTAGGAGTATTCTTAGGTTTTTAACCTACTGATACAGTTGTTAATGTTCATCTATCTGATGAGAGATATGTTGGTAGTGAATTTTATTACCTATGGACGCATCTTATCCTACGCGTGGGCAAATAGAACGAACCCTCTCGCAGCGGATTCAGGCTCTATATCGCACTCAACTAGAGCATCAACCAAGTCGAGTAATTTGCCAAATTTTTGACGGAAAAATTGCTATTATTTTGGAGGATTCTATTACTCAACCAGAGCAGCTTCTAGTTGAAAACGGTCAAGAAGAATTAGCAGAGCAAGTACGCTCAAAACTAGATGATGCTCTTGAACCACAACTAAAAGCCTTAATTGAAGAAGTAGTTGGAGTAGCTGTAGTTGACTTTTTAAGTGATGCTAAATTAAGAAACAGGTCGTACTGCAACAATTGTTATTTTGGCTGATCTGCCTCAGATCAGAAACTAGCCTTAAATGCAGGAAGTTAATTTGGGTCTTGAGTTTTGGGTCTTACAGCGTAAATTAGTTATTAATTAGGAATTGCTGTTAACACACTAAACCTAACACCCAATAGCTAAAACTTAGGATTTAAAGTAGGTCTGTTACCTAAACATTACTTAAAATAATTGACTCATTAGACTAGTCGAAACAACAGTAAATTACAAAATATTTTAATAATTTTCTTAACTATCAAATTACTCAAGTTCAAATTTGATTAATGTTCCTGAAGATATATATCTTTAGATTGGTTAAGACTATTTTCTAGCCTGTTAAACTCTAAAAAATAATGAAAATTATTTAATTTATAGCAGAGATGTGGTATATGACAGAGAGTGGGGAAACTGATAGGCAGTTAGAACATAAACTCTCGCACCATATTATAGATTTATACCTTACTCACTTGGGGCATCAGCCGCACAAAGTCTCTTGTCACTTGGTTGACAAAACCCTAACTATTATTGTGGAAGACTCTATTACCTTACCAGAGCAACTTTTAAATAATAGTGGTCAGCATGAATTAGCTAACCAAGTACGAGCTAACATCCAAAAAAGCAATTGAGTTACCTATAAAATCAGTAATTGAAGAAACTTACGCAACAAGTGTAATTGATCTTTTTAAGAGTTATGCGTTTGATACAGGACGTACAAGTATTGTTGCTGTTTTAGCCCCAAAAGCGGGAATTGCAACTAAGCAACAGACGCAAGTGGAAGATAGCAACGGATAAGCGCCTCTAAATCCCTCAAGAATATAAGGTTTGCTAATGTAGGCATTACATCCTGCTAAAATTAGGCGGGATCGCGATCTTCTTCTCTTGCTAAAGCCGTTACTGCAATAACTGGTATCTCTCTCAGTTTCCTGGTTCTGCTTGAGACGCTGCACTACTTCTATCCCATTTATGTCAGGCAGCATAACATCTAGCAAGATTAAGTTTGGCTGATAACCTTGTGCTAAGAGTATAGCAGTCTCACCTGCGTCGCGGTCATAACTAAGCAATTTAGAGGCTCAAGCACTTCAGTAAGCAGCAGCAAGTTGTCTTCGTTGTCATCTATAGCTAAAACTATTTGCTTATTCACAGTTAGCAGTCCACTATGAAGTAGAATTTCCAAATCCATTCTCCGTTGAGGTATGTCAATCGGCGGAGTTCAATCTACACTGTAAGAGTAATTGAGGCATTCCCCAAGCGGTGGTATAGCTGAATTGCATGGTTTCAACCTTTAACCTAGCGCTTGTAATGGACTGGCTCTTAGCTAACCCTCTTGGCTCGCGTATAGGGTTGATTAAACCCAAAGCGGGTAAGCTGAAAGGCATCTACCTATTGATGTAATTTTAGCAGACTTAAGGTAAGATATGAAATCTTTGTGAACAAAGGTAGACAATTCAAAGAGGCTTAATTGTCTACCTTTCTGATAAATAGGGAATTCAGGTATAAGCTGTATTGACTCATCCAAATATTTGCTTAACTTAATATAACTTTAATAATATCTTGTTTTTTAAACTGCTATTAGTATATTTTCTAACATTTAGCTCAAATATACATAAATTAGACATAACTTAGACTTGTGCGTGTTGTTAAATTGATACTCAAACCTGAGTCTAAATCCTTAAAGTTATAATGTCAAAATTAGAATTTGGCATATTTACATTTTTATCCTCAAGCTTTGATGTCCAATAAATTACATTATGAAATAAAAATTGTTAGAGTAGCTAGACAATATAAATAGCAATAAAAAAGTGATTTAATGTGTTGTTAAAAGAGAGGTTAGGCAATGGCGATCGCCACCATTAATCCTACAACTGAAACACTTAAAACGTTTGATTCCCTGACCGATGCAGAGATTTTAACTAAACTTGAGCAGGCGCAACACGCTTTTAAGTATTATCGCAGAACGCCAATGACGCAGCGTTCTGAGTGGCTTCAGGCAGTAGCTAAGATTTTAGAGCAAGAGAAAGAACAATTTGGTAAGCTGATTACCTTGGAAATGGGCAAGCCGCTACAAGAATGAGATCGCCGAAATAGAAAAATGTGCTTTAGGCTGTCGCTACTATGCAGAACACGCAGCAGAATTCCTGGCAGATGTAGTAGTAGCAACCGATGCTAGCCATAGTTTTTATCCGTTATCAGCCATTAGGGGCGATTTTAGCAGTAATGCCCTGGAATTTTCCCTTTTGGCAAGTGTTTCGATTTGCTGCACCAGCGCTAATGGCTGGGAATGTAGGCTTACTCAAACACGCCTCAAATGTGCCACAGTGCGCTTTAGCAATTGCGGAAATTATGCAGCAAGCAGGCTTTCCATCTGGTGTATTTCAAACTTTATTGGTGGGATCTGATAAAGTTGCAGACTTAATTGCATCACCGCAAGTTAAAGCCGCAACGCTAACGGGAAGTGAATTAGCCGGAGCAAGTTTAGCTTCTGCTGCGGGGAAACAAATTAAAAAGACTGTATTGGAATTGGGAGGAAGCGATCCGTTTATTGTGATGCCGAGTGCTGATTTAGATACAGCAGTTGCAACAGCTGTAACAGCACGGATGCTGAATAACGGGCAATCTTGCATTGCAGCAAAACGCTTTATTGTGGCAGAGGAAATTGCAGATCAGTTTGAAAAACAGCTAGTAGAAAAATTCCAAGCTCTAAAAATTGGCGATCCGATGCATCCCGATACTGATTTAGGACCGCTGGCAACGCCAAATATTCTTCAGGATCTAGACTACCAAGTTAAAGAATCGGTTAAGAGTGGGGCAAGAATTCTCGTGGGGGACAGCCTTTAGCGGATCGTCCAGGTAACTTTTATCCTCCGACGATTTTGACTGATATTTCGCCTGGTACTCCAGCAGATCAAGAGGAATTTTTGGTCCAGTGGCGCTGCTATTTCGGGTAGCAGATATTGATGCAGCAATTGAGCTAGCCAATGCTACGCCGTTTGGATTGGGAGCGAGTGCCTGGACAACAAGTGATCTTGAGCGCGATCACTAATTTCCTGAAATCGAAGCAGGAGTTGTATTTATCAACGGTTTGGTTAAATCCGATCCACGTCTGCCTTTTGGTGGCGTTAAGCGTTCTGGCTATGGCAGAGAATTGAGTAACCAAGGCATCCATGAGTTTGTCAATGTTAAAACAGTGTGGGTGAAGTGAATAGTTTTGAATTTTGAATTTTGAGTTTTGAGTTGAATGTAGTTATAACTCAGAAGAGTTAGAGGGCGATTGCTCATATCCTTGCATCGCTTCAACTCAAAACTACTGGTGAAACAAAGGCGCAGAGGAAATCGCATGAATACAGGCTGAACTGTTGGTACAATGCCTGGAAAACGAAGGTGTGCGCTACGTCTTTGGTTTGCCTGGGGAAGAAAAATCTGCACGTCCTTGAAGCGCTAAAAAAATCTTCGATTCAATTTATTACTACCCGTCACGAACAAGGCGCGGCGTTTATGGCAGATGTCTATGGGCGCTTGACTGGTTTATCGGGGGTGTGCCTTTCTACATTGGGACCAGGTGCTACTAACTTAATGACTGGGGTGGCAGATGCTAATTTAGACGGCGCTCCTTTGGTAGCAATTACCGGACAGGTGGGAACCGATCAAATGCACATTGAGGCACACCAATATTTGGATCTGGTGGCGATGTTTGCTCCAGTAACAAAATGGAATACGCAAATTGTGCGACCGAGTAATACACCGGAGATTGTGCGAAAGGCTTTTATGCGATCGCAGAGTGAAAAACCAGGTGCAGTTCACATTGATTTGCCGGAAAATATTGCCGCCATGTCAGCAGTTGGGCAGCCTTTAAGCACAGGAAAATTGCAAAAAACCTATGCAGCATTTGAATGTATTAGCAAAGCAGCTACTTTAATATCTCAAGCAACTAATCCCTTAATCATGGTAGGGAATGGCGCTATTCGGGCTAATGCTCATGAAGCTTTAACTCAATTTGCGACTCAGTTAAATATCCCAGTAGCTAATACCTTCATGGGCAAAGGTGTAATTCCTTATACCCATCCTTTAGCATTATGGGCAGTGGGATTACAGCAGCGAGATTACATTAGTTGTGGCTTTGATAACACAGATTTAGTAATTGCAATTGGCTATGACTTAATTGAGTATTCGCCAAAACGGTGGAATCCTGACGGTAAAATTCCAATTATTCATATTGGTACTACTCCAGTGAAATTGACAGCAGCTATATTCCCCTTGTTGAAGTAGTGGGAGACATTTCCGATGCTCTCAATGAAATCTTAAATCGGGCAGATAGACAGGGGCAGCCCAATCCATATGCTCTGGGAGCAAAAGCAGACATTCGCGCTGATTATGAACAGTACGCAAACGATGAGGCATTTCCGATTAAACCGCAAAAAATGATCTATGACCTGCGGCAGGTGATGGGACCAGAAGATATTGTGATCTCGGATGTAGGAGCGCATAAAATGTGATTGCGCGTCATTATCATTGCGATCGCCCTAATACTTGCTTAATTTCCAACGGCTTCGCGGCAATGGGAATTGCGATTCCGGTGCTGTAGCTGCCAAACTTGTTCATCCAGGGCGCAAAGTTGTAGCTGCAACCGGAGATGGTGGTTTTATGATGAATTGTCAGGAATTAGAAACAGCCCTTCGTGTCGGTACGCCGTTTGTGACTCTAATTTTCAATGACGGCGGCTACGGCTTGATTGAATGGAAGCAGCAGAACCAATTTGGCACATCATCCTACGTCCGTTTCGGCAATCCTGATTTTGTCAAATTTGCTGGGAAAGTATGGGGCTTAAAGGCTACCGCGTTGAATCTACAGCTGATTTTATTCCCATACTTAAAACTGCCTTGGCTCAAGATGTACCTGCTGTGATTGATTGTCCTGTAGACTATCGCGAAAAACTACCGTTTTACCCAAAAAGCTGGTGACCTCAGTTGTAAAATGTGGGAATAGTTTTTGGCTTAATTTACTTGTAAATGTTGCCTTCAGTCGCGATCGCTCCTTTAGGGATTGTAGCGTTCAATAACTACGCGCAGTTCCAGCAGTAAATCGCGCTCTAGCCCAGAGACCTCTCTAGCAATGGATTTCAGAGATGGTCTCTAGTTTATTGTTGCCATCATTGTCTAAATTATCCACAACAGGCTGTCAATTCTCATGCCTGACATAGTTGTTGGTCTATTTGGGGAATTGCTACGAATGTAGTGTATTAATTGACGAGCAGTATCTAGAGATGCATAACACTACCTGAAAATTATTCAAGGGTTATCTGAAATAAGCTCAGATCTTGCACCAAGCTTAAATGCTTTCACCATAAGTGTTTTACCTAAATTTTCTGTGATCTTAATTCCACGTCATGTAAGCCTTCCAAAGCTAAAGGCGATCGCTTGAAAAAAATTAGGAGAGCTTGAGAACCTTATTTTTCTGTTAGGTGCAAGATCTGAGATAAGCAAATAATAGACAGAGTTTTTGACAGAATGGAGCACAATAATATATTTGTAAAAATAGTAACTAAAAACAACATTCAGTCTTTTATGCTTTAAATTCACAATATTGTTTATCTTCCAGTCTTTAACAAATATTATTAAATTACTACAAATAGATTTTTACTTCTGTTATACCTAATAGAAATTGAATAGTTATTCAATATCCAGCATAAGTTAATAATTAGTGCAATCTATAACTTTATTCAAATGTTGTAAATTTAGTTACTGATTTTTGCTAAAAAAAGCATTAATCAAAAAGAGCTACATGGATGAAAAATATCAAGGAGTCCAAATTGTATTTATTTGGCAAAATTACGGGCTTTGTCTTTGACAGGTGTATTCAGTATCTACGGTATTTTGACTCCCGTAACAGGAGCGTTAATTTCAGGAAATTCTGTGGCGATCGCAGCCAACAGACCAACTACCATGTCTACAAATGGTATGGTGACAACTCCCATTATCTGGCTTCCCAAGCAGCTTTAGAGATTCTCAAAGAGGGTGAAATGCAGTTGATGCTAGCATTGCTGCTGCGTCTACCTTAGCAGTGGTTTATCCTCATATGAATAGTATCGGGGGAGACAACTTTTGGCTGATTTACAATGCAAAAACAAAGGAACTGAAAGCATTAAACGCCAGTGGTCGTTCTGGTGAAAAAGCAACGATTAAATTTTATCAGGATCAAGGTTATCAGAAGATTCCATCTAGGGATATCTCGCTGCAAATACTGTCCCTGGAGCAATTTCTGGCTGGGGAGAAGCATACAAATATGCTCAGCAAAAGATGGGGAACAATCTTCCTTGGAAGCAACTTCTTGGTTCTGCTATTGGATATGCAGAAACTGGGTTTGCCGTAACACCAAGCCAAGAAACCTGGACAAAGACAAACATTGATGAAAAAGACAAGGAATTTCGCGCCCTTCAGCGTTTCAAAGGTTTCCAACAGACTTATCTTAAGGCAGGTGAGCCTTATCGAGTTGGTGAAGTATTTAAACAGCCAGAGCTTGCTAATACATTAAAGGCGATCGCTGATAAAGGAGCTACTGAATTTTACAAAGGTGAAATTGCCCAGAAAATTGTTGCAGATGTCCAAGCTAATGGCGGTATTTTAACTCTTAAAGACTTTACCGAACATACAGCAAATTGGGTTGAACCAATTTCCGCTGACTACCGCGAATACAAAGTATACAACCTCCCGCCTAATACACAGGGAATGGCTTCTTTATCTATTCTAAATATCTTAAATAACTTTGATCTAAAAAAGGTAGGAGAGGGAACAGTAGATTATTATCACATTATTGTAGAAGCAACTAAGCAAGCTTTTTGCTGATCGCGACAAATTCTTGAGCGATCCTGAATTTGTTAAAATTCCCTTGGATTCTCTTTGTCCAAAAAACATGGCAGCGAATTAGCAGCACGCATTGATGTGAACAAAGCGGTAAAAGAAGTAAACTCCTTGATCTAAAGGCGATACTGTATGGCTAGGTGTAGTTGATAAAGATGGCAATGCTGTGTCTTTAATTCAAAGTATTTACCATGATTATGGGTCAGGAATTGTTGCGGCAAATACCGGAGTCCTTTTACAAAATAGGGGTAGCTTCTTTTCATTAGATCCAAGTCATATTAATCATTTAGAACCACGAAAACGTACTTTTCATACTTTGAACCCGGCAATGCTATTTAAGGAGAAAAACCCTTATCTTGTCTACGGAACAATGGGAGAGAAGGACAACCACAAACCCAAGCCGCCCTTGTTACTCGGATTGTAGATTTTGGATTTAGCGTCCAAGATGCGATTGAAGCACCGAGATGGCTTAATGGTAGAACTTGGGGAGCTTCTTCCAATGACCTAAAAATTGAAGGACGTGTGCCGAAAACTGTAACTGATGAACTAATTAAACGCGGTCATCCGGTCAAAGTAGTTAGCGATTATACAGATACGATGGGTCATGCTGGAGCGATTCTGATCAATCCTGTAACTAATGTCAAACACGGCGGTGCAGATCCGCGCGGGACGGGGCTGCTGTAGGCTATTAACAATGGGGATTAGTTGTATTGCAATGGTGGTAGCCTGATAAGCTGAAGGCTGATAGCTAGTTGCTGAGTGCCAACATTAATGAAGATTGCTACTTGGAATGTCAACTCAATTCGCACTCGTTTAGCACAAGTAGTAGATTGGTTAGATCAAAATCGGGTTGATGTTTTGTGTCTGCAAGAAACCAAGGTTATAGATGCAGACTTTCCGCGATCGCCTTTTGAGCAGCTAGGCTATCACCTCTACGTATCTGGACAGAAATCTTATAACGGCGTTGCTCTAATTAGTAGTAAGCAGCTACAGGACGTTAGCACTGGTTTTGCGCCAATACTAGGTGTGGATGATTTGGATGAGCAAAAGCGGGTGATTACAGGTGTGTTTGATGGCATCCGCATTATTAATCTTTATGTCCCCAATGGTTCGGCCTGTCGGTAGCGAAAAATACGAATACAAGCTTCGCTGGCTGAAGGTGTTACAGGAATATCTGCGTTCCCTCCTCCAACAACTTGCTATATGTGTCTGCGGTGATTTCAATATTGCCTTAGAAGATCGAGATATTCACGATCCAGCTACCTTGACAGGTCAGATTATGGCATCTGATCTGGAGCGTCAAGCATTACAGGAAATTCTCGACTTGGGGTTATGCGATGCATTTCGCAAATTCACAACCGCAGGCGGACACTTTAGCTGGTGGGATTATCGCGCTGGAGCTTTCCGTCGCAACTTGGGCTGGCGGATTGATTATCACTATCTCACCTTTAACCTCTACCAGCAAGCAACTAGTTGTATTATTGATGTCTCCCCCAGAAAGCTGCCAAAACCTAGTGATCATACCCCAGTGATTGTTGAGTTTTAAAAATTTAGGAATGACACCTTATTTAAGATCCCCTACTTGCAAATAAGCTGGAAGCTATATGGCTCTCTTGTTTTTTAAGGGGAGGCAAAAGTCCTATAGCTATGCAATCGGCGGGGAGCAAAATTAAGGTTCTTGGTGCATAAGTCCGATAATTTTTAAATTTCTCCGATATGTCTTTGTATATTTGAAGTTTCTAAGATAGTTTTTAAACAACTAATAGATAACTAATGCCATGTTTTTAGTGACTGGAGCAACGGGAGGAATAGGGCGTAGAGTAGTACGACTGCTACGCGAACAAGAAACACCTGTTCGCGCCTTTGTCCGCCTTACTTCTGATTACGGACAGTTAGAACACCGGAAAGCGGAAATATTTATTGGTGATTTGCGGCATGAAAAGGATATTCAAAAAGCTTGTCAGGGAGTGCAATACATTATTAGCGCTCACGGCTCAGATGGTGATGCTCTGGCATTAGACTACCGCGCCAATATTGAACTAATTGACCACGCTAAGGCAGTTGGGGTGCAGCACTTTGTATTCATTTCCGTACTGGGAGCCGAGCGCGGTTATGAAGATGCACCGACATTTAAAGCAAAGCGGGCAGTGGAACAATATTTGCAAGTTAGTGGCTTAAATTACACAATTTTACGTCCGGCTGGATTATCCTCAAATCTTCTGCCACTGGCAGAACGGTTCCGCGAAACAAGGACATATCTGCTGATCGGCGATCACAAAAACCGCACTTCGATTGTGAGTACCGATGATTTAGCACGAATTACTGTAAGTTCTGTAACGACTCCAGCTGCTCAAAATCAAATTTTGCCAGTAGGAGGACCAGAAATTTTACAGCGGCAGGATATACCTCGCATCTTGGGGCGGATATTCAACCAAGAGCCGATTATAATTAATCCGCCACTATTTTTAGTTGATGGGGTACGGAGTGCAGTAGGGCTGCTAAATTCCCAAGCTCAAAAAGCACTAGGAACCTTTCGCACTTTGCTAGCAAATGAATTTTTCTGCACACCTGATGAGATTTCCCACTTGGAGTCGATTTTTAACTTCAAGCTAGAACCCTTGGAGAGTTTCTTGCGACGCTATTTAGCAGTTTGAGTATGGATAACAGCGAATTTCCAGCCGTTTGTGTACCTCTGAGCGCAATTATTTTAGCAGGGGGTCAAAGTTCTCGGATGGGTCAAGATAAAGCTTTGCTAAAAATTAATGGGGTTGCGCTACTGCGACTAGTTTATGACATTGCTAGTGCGTTGTGCGATCGCGTCTATGTTGTAACACCTTGGCCAGAACGCTATCAGTTCTTACTCCCAGCAAATTGCCAGTTTGTCCAAGAAACTCCTTTATCGAGCGAAGAATCAAGCATTGTTACACCTCTATCCCACGGACCGCTAGTTGGGTTTGCCCAAGGACTTGCTCAAGTTGAAACGAATTGGGTACTGTTACTTGCCTGTGATTTGCCCCGATTGCGGGTTGAAGTGTTGCAAAACTGGGCAGACGGACTAGATACTGTGGCAGAGGAAGTAATCGCCTTGCTTACGCACCATGCTAAGGGTTGGAACCCCTTGTGTGGTTTCTACCGTCGCAGTTGCTTATCAGCTTTAACTGAGTACATTAATCAAGGAGAGCGATCGTTTCAGCACTGGTTAGCTCAACATTCTGTCCAACTCTTGCCTCTGCTAGATGCTCAAATGCTGTTTAACTGTAATACACCAGCTGATTTTGCTGGTGTAATCTCAAATGGGTCTGACTGCTGATAATTAATCTTTCTCCCCTCTATCTTAAGTTTGAGGGGGCATGGTTTATCAATGCCATATCCCTGAGCATAGGGCGTGTCTGCGAACCTTCGCTACCTTAGAAAAAAGAGTTAGGAGTAGCTAGGTGATGAAGTGGCGGGATGATGGGGGTAGAGGTGATTTAACCGATAGGCAGTGGCAAAAGCTTCAGCCATTGTTGCCACCTCAAAAAGCTCATACAGGTCAACCAGCCTACGATCACCGCCGTATCATCAACGGTATTCTTTGGCTACATCGAACTGGCGCGCCGTGGCGAGATATTCCAGAGCGCTATGGTAAACACAGCACAATCTCAAGTCGGTTTTACCGATGGCGAGTAGAAGGACTGTGGCAACAGATATGGGAGAATCTGATGCAACAAGCTGATACAGAAGGAAATATAGATTGGGAGGTACACTTCGTAGACAGTACCATAGTTCGCGCCCATCAGTATGCAAGGTTGGTGCAAAGGGGGAACCAGAAGCTCAGGCTTTGGGACATAGCGTTGGTGGCTTCAGCACCAAAGTCCATGTGAAAGCAGAAGGCTTTGGTAAACCAATCCATTTTGTCCTTACCCCAGGAGAACGGCATGATACAGTTGCATTTGGGGCATTGGTTAAGGAAGGAAAAGTCAAGCGCCCTGATCGAGGTAGGCCCAAGCATCACAGCCGATATCTAGTTGGTGACAAAGCCTACAGTAGCAACGAGATTCGGCAACAACTGCGTCGCTCTGGCACTACTGCTGTCATCCCCAAACGTAGTAACGAGAAACGACGTGGGCGCTTTAATCGAGGTTTGTACCGAGAGCGCAATCGGGTAGAGCGTTTGATTAATCGACTCAAACAATATCGACGAATAGCGACCCGGTACGAAAAATATGCTGTTAACTATCTTGCCATGCTGATGATTGGTGCTATTCGTCTTTGGCTGTGAGTTTGCAGACACGCTCTAATCCACCCCAAGCAATTTTAGCTTCATTAAAATAGCATCATCTTCGACAAACTCAGCAATTGTCTGAATTTCCATTACAGATGCAATCCCAGGGATCGCTGCTACCATTTCCGAGGCGATCGCGTCTTTGACAATATCCTTAATAAAAACACCATCAATTTTCAGGTAATCAACAGGTAGTTTTTTCAAGTTGAGCGCACGCAGGGCGTTCGGACATGATGTCTCCTTCCCACATCGCTGCCATCTCAGCTTGAGTCTTATCGCCATGCGTTTTGACAAATTCACACGAAATTTTTCCCAGTCGGTGATGAGCGTATCCCACTTGCCAAGGGGACACTTTGGCTTTGCTTGGTAGTCTCCAGTCTCAGATCGCCGCTGAGCACCATAGGTCAATCGTGTTACGACTGATTTGGCACACTTGTGCGGCAACGCTAGTCTTTATGCCGTCCAACTCGATCACGCGAATCACCTTCTGTCGCAAGTCGTAACTGTAGGGGTTTGCCATGAGTGGATTGAACCTATCAAAACTAGAGGTTATCTCTATTATCTTGGCAACTGCTATAACCCTCTTCTGTCAAACTGGGAAAGCTCAAACCATTGCTAAAACAATTACTTAGCAATGGTTTGAACTTGTTGAGAATATCTGACAATGACATAAGATGTAAAAGCGTGTATTCCTTGTGGAGCACGCGTTGCAAATTTCGACTTTGCGAGAGCGATGAAAGAGGGATAAATCACTCCCATGTTTGCCCAAAACTATTTAGACTCTGGAACTGAGGGTGATAGCGATCGCCTAGCTGCTGGCTGTGGTGTTAACTTAGAGTGTGCCTGTTTGTAAAAGCCGAGAACTTTTTGTGTATAGGCAAGCTCGTTGTACCGCTCTTACATCCTGTAGGCTCACCAGTCATCCACCAACAAGCAGCGCGACTTACAGCAACGCTTTCATTGTTGCTTTCACGATACTGCTTCTGTAGTTCGCGCCCCATAATACAACTTACAATAGCCCGTGTTGTCACAGGGCTTGTTTCAAGCTGTGTCGGTGTCAGTTCGCGTCCGATACATTGTTTAGACCACCTAGGAATAATACCTGCTGTAATTTGCCACTCGCTATATAGTCCATCGTCCTGTTTACCAGTTTTTGGTGCTGCCTGCCGCAGCGCCTCGACCAGCGCCCCGACTTGTGTGTTAGTGACCTGTTGTGCTTGAACTGGTAGCGCCCACAACCCCAAACTGGCTATTAGTCCGCTAAGTAATAACTGCCGCATCTGTCTCCTTACTCTATTATCCATTTCAGATCACTAAAAATCCTCAAAATGCTAAAGATTTTACCTAGGCATACTTAAACAGTGCCTTTACTACCTCCTGAGTTGCGGACATGAATTCAAAAGCTAATCTTCCTTCTAGACGAGGTTTTTAGCTTTTCCTTATTCCTAAAATGCTCGCAGAGGATTATACCAAGTTGTAAACATTTGTTAAAGATACTACTTGAATAATTACTCAGTACAACGTTAGCTTTTAAGAACTCATCGATAAACTAGAAGCCAGAAAAAATTCAAAGCAGGAAAGGAAACAACAAATGAGTAATCGTTGGAACAGTAAACTTGATGACCCGCCTGTTCCGAATTCGGAAGATGCAAATCAGCATCGAAAAGGGTGGTTTTTTGCTCAGTTCACCCAACTAGCATCAAAGTTGTCAAGAAGAATGAAACGCAGCATGACAATTGTCACGCTTGTTATAGCTACGATTTTAGCAGGGCATACTGTGTCAGCACAGATATGCGCCTGCCGCCAGCGCCTCCTTCACTCAAAACTGTGACGGTTCCAGAACCCGATAATCTTGGGGAATTCGTTAAAGATAAAGTAGCTGCGATCGCTTTAGGAAAGTCACTTTCTGGGATATGCAAATCGGTAGCGACGGCATTCAGTCGTGTGCCAGTTGCCACTTCCATGCCGGAGCAGACAGCAGAGCCAAAAACCAGCTTGAGCCAGGGTTATCGCGCATAAATCCGGATGGTACTGCGAATCCAGATTTAGTTATCAATACAGGCGGGCTGAATTACACTTTGCAGCCGGGAGATTACCCATTTCATAAACTCGCTGATCCAAACAACCGTGCCTCGGTTGTAGCAGATAGTAACGATGTCACCTCCTCCCAAGGAACCTTCAATTCTCAGTTTGTTGATGTCGTTCCTGGTCGCGCCGAAGACCAAGTAGTTCCCCAACCCGATTCAATCTTTAACATAGGTGCACCAACATCCGCCGCGTAGCACCTCGCAACACACCAAGCGTGATCAATGCCGTCTTCAACTTCCGCAACTTCTGGGACGGAAAAGCGCAGAACGATTTCAATGGCGTGAATCCTTTTGGATCAAGAGACCCGGATGCCAAAGTTGTGAAGGCAACAAAGCAGAATCAGCTACAAGAGGTGAAAATTAGCCTCAAAATTCCAGCCTAGCTTCCCAGGCAGTAGGACCGCCATTGAGCGATTTTGAGATGTCTGCTACCAGTCGCACGTTTGAGGAAATCGGTCAAAAGTTCGCCAAGGGCAAGAAAAATAAGCTTCCCAGGGAACTCGGCAAGAAACTAAAGTTCCTCCGACCGCTTGGCAAGCAAATCGTCCATCCTGAAGACAGTGTTCTGGGAGTGTACAGCAAAGCGCCTGAGCTTGGTCTTAAGCCACACACCTACGAAAAGATGATCGAGGATGCTTTCAAGCCGGAGTGGTGGAAGTCCAATCAGGTGATCAGTGTAGATAGTCAGGGTAACCGCACATTCATCAAAAATCCGAAGAAAGGCTCCTCTGCCACGAACGAGTACACGCTGATGGAGTACAACTTCCCGCTCTTTTTCGGGCTAGCAATTCAAATGTACGAGGCAACATTAGTTGCCAACGATACACCATACGATCATTTCCGAGAAGGGAATACTAGCGCTTTAACACCCGAACAGCAGCAGGGGCTGGCAATTTTTCTCGGTCAAGACCAGACACAAGGCGGCGGTAGATGCATTAACTGTCACAGTGGACCAGAATTCACTGACGCTTCTGTTAGCAAAGTCTCTAGCAGCCCCCTCAGAAGACGCGAGGGAAATATTATTGATCGGGGCTTCAACAACATAGGTGTTAGACCGACATTTGAAGACATTGGGGTGGGCGCTAACGACCCGTCTGACACTCCGCTTTCACAGGCACGCCTAGCCAAGCAGGGACGCTTTAATGACCCGACTCTTAATCCGCCGCTAAACTCAAGCGATATAGTGGGGGCTGACGGCGGCTTTAAAACGCCTGGACTGAGGAACGTGGAACTAACTGCACCATACTTCCACAATGGCGGGCAGTTGACTTTACGTCAAGTAATTGACTTTTACGCGCGCGGCGGGGACTTTCATCCAATTCTAGGTCGAGATGGCGAAATACAGCCTGTATCAATACTTACTTTGGGCAAAACTCCTCAAGAGGTGGAAGCAGCAAAAGTAGCACTAGTTGCCTTTCTAAAATCACTTACAGATGAGCGAGTCCGCTATCATCGAGCGCCGTTTGACCACCCGCAGCTGTTCGTCACAAACGGACATCCAGGAGACCAGACATCTGTTACTAATGATGGCTCTGGAAAAGCCTTAGATACATTAGTAGAGATCCCGGCTGTCGGTCGTAACGGTCTTAGCACTCCTCTGCTGAACTTTTTGGAATTGCCTCCACAATAGGAGTAACTCATCCCTTAATATATTCCTACTCCCTTTAAGAGCAGCGTGAATCAGAAGGACTTCTAGTGGATCTATCCTGCAATCAACAAGGGTAAAGTAAGAATCCTTATTTAGCATCAAACACATCAAAAGCCCGGATATCCGGGCTTTTCTAATAGTTGATACAGGGTAATGAGTGTTGTGGCTGCTGAAATTTTTAACAACGTTGATATCGCATTCCTGGTAACTGAGATATTAGCCCCATAAGTTCCAACTGTAACAAGGCACTAGAAACTGCTCCAGCTGAATAGCCAGTTTGTTGCACAATCAAGTCGAAGGGCATAGACTATAGGGCGATCGCTTCCAACACTTGCTTAAGCTCCGGCTCTAAATCTGGTAAAGATAACTGGGGTGGCTCGACTGGAGCGAAGTCTCCAGTACTTATTAAGCCTAAACAACCAAGCGATCGCCCATTATCCAAAGAACCACGCAAAACATAAACATCCTGACAAAAATCATTCGCAAACCGCGCTGTAATCAAAGCACCAGATTTAGTCGGAGCTTCCATCACCAATACTGCACGGCTGATTCCGGCAATAATCCGGTTACGGCGGGGAAAGTGAGCGCGATCCGGTTGTGTCCCTGCTGGATACTCGCTTAGAACTAATCCTTGCTTTAGAATCTGCTCGTAGAGACTGCGATTACGCGGCGGATAAACGACATCTACTCCAGTACCTAAAATAGCGCTCATATCTTGCACCAAGCTCAAATCGATACAATGTGGGCATTTTAGTCAAATTGCCTCTAAACTGAACCGTGCTTAAATTAAGCTTTCTAAGTCTCAAGGCGACCACTTGAAAAAATTAGGAGAGCTTAAAAAGTTGATTGTTTCGTGATTGTGCAAGATATGAACTTAAACTACTTATGAACTCAAATTTGGGTTATCCTCAGTGTCTACCCGTAGGGGTGAACACTGAGGCATTGCACAGAAATGTAAGAAAAATCAACAGGTTTTCCGTATCGTTGGCGCAACCTTAAAAAACTTGTCACTCGAATGTGCCAATTTGCTATTAAACAGCTTTTAGTCATCGTACCGCTCAAATTACCCTAACTTGAGATAGAGAAAATAGGCGAACTATAAAAACGATAATTACACAAGTGGTTTATGCTGTACTGAATTAATTTGTCGCTTAATTAAGGGTACTTAAAGATGGCTATTATCGAAGTTTTGAAAAAAATTTCTGATACTGTCTGGGAAATTCCTGTTTCCTATAAAGAAGGAATGCGTGTGCCTGCCCGAATTTATGGTACAGAAAAGTTAATTCGGGAAATGGACGATGCAGTTTATGACCAAATTACTAACGTAGCAACGCTTCCAGGGATAACTAAGTATGCCTTGTGTATGCCTGATGGACACTTTGGGTATGGCTTTCCGATTGGTGGAGTTGCGGCAATGGATGTAGAGTCAGGAGGCGTAATTTCTCCTGGTGGTATTGGTTTTGATATTAATTGTGGAATGCGGTTGATGGTTACTAACCTGACTTATAAGGAAGTAAAGCCATATATTAAAAAGGTAGTAGACAAACTCTATCAAAGAGTTCCCGCCGGAGTAGGGAGCAGAGGATTTGTCAAGCTTTCGCGTAATGACTTTCGACAAGTAGTCGAGCAAGGGGCGCGTTGGTGCGTCCGTAATGGTTATGGCTGGGAAGAGGATTTGCCTTTTATTGAAGAAAATGGCTGTATTGAAGGGGCTGATGCTTCAAAAATTAGTGAAAAGGCAATTGATCGCGGTTTTAACCAAATCGGAACTTTAGGATCTGGCAATCATTATCTAGAAATTCAAGTTGCAAAACAAGAAAACATTTTTGATCCTGAGTTAGCCCGCAGTATGGGAATTACGATGCCAGATCAGGTGGTGGTGATGTTCCACTGTGGAAGTCGGGGTTTTGGGCATCAGGTAGCAACAGACTATTTACAAACCTTCCTCAAGGTGATGGAGAGCAAGTATGGCATCAAGATTCTAGATCGAGAATTAGCATGTGCGCCTTTCAACTCTCCCGAAGGACAAGCTTATTTTGCAGCGATGAAGTGCGGCATCAATATGTCTTTTGCCAATCGTCAAGTTATTCTACACCGCATCCGCGAGGTGTTTTCCGAAGTTTTTGGACGCACGGCAGAGGATTTGGGAATGCACATGGTTTATGACGTAGCGCATAATACGGCGAAGCTAGAGCGTCATATGATTGATGGCAAAGAGCGATCGCTCCTTGTCCATCGTAAAGGTGCAACCAGGGCTTTCGCACCAGGGATGGCAGATGTTCCTGAGCGGTACAAAGCGATCGGTCAACCGATTATCATTGGCGGCAGTATGGAAACAGGCTCTTATTTGTTAGTTGGTGTACCCACTGGCGCTCAGACTTTCTTTAGCACTGCTCATGGTAGTGGGCGCACAATGAGCCGCACGAAGGCAAGAAAAACTTGGCAGGGAGAAAAACTCCAGAAGGACATGGAAGCTAAAGGTATTTATGTCCGCAGTACATCTTGGCAAGGATTAGCAGAAGAAGCAGGCGGAGCATACAAAGATGTTGATGAGGTTATCGAAGCGGCTGAATTAGCTGGAATTAGCAAAAGAGTTGTGCGGTTAACTCCAATTGGGAATATCAAGGGGTAGGTTATGCAAATACGCACTCCGCTTACAGTGATTACAGGGCCACTAGGAAGTGGCAAGACTACTTTGCTGCGTCACATCCTCGATACTGTTTCTAGAAAAATTGCTATTTTGATGAACGAATTTGGCGAGATTTCAATCGACAGTAAAATCATTGCTGGCAAAAATGTTCAAATGGCGGATCTTGGTGGCGGCTGTGTGTGCTGTTCGTTACTTGGGGAGTTTGAAGCGGCTGTCGATGAAATTATTGATACCGTTGATCCAGATATCATTGTGGTGGAGACAACTGGAGTAGCAGAACCTGATGCACTTGTGTTTGATATTCAAGAAAGTTTAGCCAAAGTGCGCCTAGATGGAGTCGTCACAATTATTGATGCAGACGCAATGGTGAAATATCCATCTGTAGGTCATACAAGCCGAATCCAAATTGAAGCAGCAGATACTATTATTTTGAACAAAGTAGATTTAGTGTCAGAAAGCGAACTACACGCCAGAGAGGAGACGCAGCACTCGAGTCAAGAACTAGCCTCGATTCTACCTACTACGCGCTGTCAGGTAGATCCAGACTTGCTGTTTGGCATTGGTAGAGAACGGGTAGAAGCGCCACCTGATCACGTTCACCAACCGGAATTTGAATCATTCAGCTACACAACAACTGCAATTTGCGATCGCACTTGTTTTGAGGAATTTGCTGATAGTCTGGGAACAGAGATTTACAGAGCGAAAGGTTTTATCTCCTTTACTGATGCAACTTATCTATTTAATTTTGTGGCTGGACGTTGGGAACTTGAGTTATTTGAACAAGAGGGAACCCAATTAGTTTTCATTGGTAAACAGTTGAGCGAACTAAAAGAGAAGATTATTAATAATTTAAAGTTGTGTGAGCAGTAGGCTTATGTCCTATGAATTTCTCGAAGATATTGCGATCGCTGATATTGCTTTTCGAGCTTGGGGTAAGGATCTTCAAGAGCTTTTCAAGGTGGCTGGCGATGCCACAATCAACACAATGATTGATAATTTGAACTCGATAGAACCTAAGCAAACGCGAACTTTTAGCCTAGAGAATGACGCATTAGACCTGTTGCTGTTTAATTTTCTGCAAGAACTAATTTACTACAAAGACAGCGAACAACTTTTACTACGGGCGCAGCAAGTTCAAATTAAGCTTAAAAACGCTTTATATCAGTTGAGTGCAGTTACTCAAGGAGAAAATTTAGATCCCAATCGTCACCACCAGCGGGTAGATGTCAAAGCTGTTACTTTACACCGTTTCCAATTGGAAAAAGTTGAGAATGGCTGGACAGCTATGGTGATCCTTGACATTTAAAAATGAGAGAAAAATGTGTATATGCTCATTGAAATGTACTTATGCAAGACTTGAGTGAATCTCAAGGTCAGTCTTAAATTACGCTCTTCAAAGGCGATCGCACTTCATCCGATTGATTCACCCGATC
The DNA here is from genome assembly GCA_030446505.1 of Chroococcidiopsidaceae cyanobacterium YX2bin18. GTDB lineage: Bacteria > Cyanobacteriota > Cyanobacteriia > Cyanobacteriales > Chroococcidiopsidaceae > JAHHHE01. The sequence continues at coordinate 70,228 of JAUJND010000001.1, forward strand.
AGGTGATTTTGAAGGCGGTCGTATCAGTCCAGCCGACAAATGTCAGGGGAGCGAGAAAGCCTGTAAGAGCTAGTGCGCCAATCAATACCTCTTGGTTAAGCTTGGCAGTTGGCATTGCTCTTAATAAGTAGACGCAAGTATCAACTTTCTAGCACTTCAAAAATTCTAATTTTTAGTTAACCGAGAAGTAGTGGGCATTCAGATACTGTAAATCCAATGCTGGCTTTAAGAATTATTCGTGCTAATGGTTGGTAGGAGAATTTTTGGACGAAACAAGCACTAAGGGATGAAATTGTGTAGATTCTAGACTTCTGGTTCTGATCACACCAGTAGCTTTTGTTGTTCAAATCACCCAATTGGGTGAGTCACTTGGATGAAGTGCAAGTATCTTCGCTAATCGTACTTTAATAGTAACCCTGAAGTTGACTTGAACTTATAGTAATGCAACTCAAAACACACATTGATTTTGAATTCATTTACTAATCAGGGAAGCCAAAAGTAAACAATTAGCTCACAAAACAACAGAGGAATTATGCAATACACACGCAAGAATCAAAAACAATGGCTTCTATCTTTAGTAGCTGGAGCATCGATTGTACTTCCCTTTGCTCAAATCCCACAAGCGCAAAGCCAATCGGCAACTACGACGAGTGCCAGTGACGACAGCACTTACCTAGTGCAAGGCAAGAAGGGTGCAAACAACACCTGCCACTTCAGCACGAGCATAACACTCTATCCAGGCGAGAAAGCAGTAGAGGCACGTCAGGTTAGTTTCGATGCCCCAACCTGCACAATCAAGATGCAGCGCACAAATAATTTAACCTCTGATGCAGCGGAGAATGCTAGAGCAGGTATAGAAACCAAAAGCGGCACCCTTGCTACGCCGCCTGTGTCTGCCAGCCTAGTTAGTCCAGAGGCAGTTTTCAGAAGCCGCGCCTACAGCCGGACGTATTTAGTGAACCTGAAGGCGTTGCATAATAGAGGTATGAATGGAGGGAAGCGTCAATGCAATGTCCAGAGTGCCAATCAACGCATATCCGCAAGAATGGAATCAAGCGAGGTAAACAAAACCACATTTGTGTAGATTGTGGGCGACAATTCGTTGAACGTGATGAGACATCGAGAGGCTACAGCGATGAAGTCAAAGAGGAATGCTTGAAAATGTACGTCAATGGCATGGGTTTTCGTGGAATTGAACGGGTTAAAGGGGTGCATCACACTACCGTAATTTACTGGGTCAAGCAAGTAGGAGAAAATCTCCCCGATGCCTACGCTCCAGAAATGATTCCCGAAGTCGGAGAACTGGATGAATTGGAAACCTTCGTTGGCTCGAAAAACAAAATCTGGCTCTGGACGGCAGTAAATCACTTCAGTTCAGGAATTTTAGGTTGGGTGTTAGGCGACCATAGTGCAAAAACTTTTGAGCCACTATGGGCAATTGTGAGACCATGGCAATGTTACTTCTATGTTACGGATGGATGGTCTGTTTATCCTGGCTTTATTCCAGCGGGAGATCAGATTGTGAGCAAGACTTACATGACGCGGGTTGAGAGTGAAAACACAAGGTTGAGACACTATCTTGCTCGGCTACATCGCAAGACCCTTTGCTATTCAAGTCAGAGCAGATGCTGAGGCACTCAATCCGATTGTTACTTCACTATCTCAAATTCTGGGATGTCCCTGTTCCTCATTGATTCATACTTTCATTCAGCAACGCCGTGAACCTGAACAACGTTTTTCAGAACCATGTTAAAGATGGTGTTGATTTCTTATACGACGGCTTCAATGTTTCGGGAAGCTGCCAGACCTTCGCTGACCAAGGTAAATGGAACACAAGATTTTGGGCTTTCCTCGGTCGGACTAACACAACGTGTCTGTACAACCCCAGCCGAACGACAATTACAGGCAGCACTGGTATGCGCTTTGCCAGCCAGCTGGATCGTACTGCGGTGTACAAACCGATGTCTACTACAACCGCCACAAAACGATCGGCAAGGCAAATGGAGCGATTGTTGATCAAACCAACTTCGGCGGCTCTAGCGGTTGTTTGGGTGCGCTTTTCATCAAGAAGCAGATCGTCCGCTACTAAAGTTTCGACTCCCCACTAGCTTTAGTTAGGATTACCTAAGTTGGGAGCGATCGCCATAGTTGGATAAATGTAATGCTGAATATTCCGCGCGATCGCCCTTTGGAAGCTTTATAGGTGCGATCGCCTTAGCAACTGCCTTAGAGTTTTCAATGTTACATAGTCACTCCAACTAAACCTACTCTGCTGCTGATGTTCATGGCGTTGATAGGTTGTCGGCTCTTAAAGTACCTGTTTGCTGAGACGTAGTTCTAATGATAAAAAAGTTGCTAAAAGCGACTATTATTTCTTTGCTGCTATCTAAAAGTGACTCTTTCTAGAACCAGACTATAAGCCTACTCCTTTTGTTTGCGTTTCTTTTAGGAACTAGTTTCCTGGTTCTGTTCTTCAATCGTGGAACTCCAGTCACCGTTCTCTACCCCCAGCAAGCTTGTTTGCGGAGATCCAGCGTCTCTCTGCAACTCATTGAACAGCGTTGTATCAGCCATCGCTTTGCGGAGTTTGAGCTTTTTCTCTTCGTAGGCGTTGCGCTCCTCTGCTAACATTGTTGCCCGTGCTGCTTCTCCTACGGTGCTAGCCCACTGACTCGGCTCAGCGTTACCAGGAGGGAGGCTATTGAGGTTGCTTAGCCAGGCGTGGCGCACCTCCTCCATTGCATCACGTTTTGGGTACTTGAATGTCTGTACTTTTACAAAAGCACAGGTCTCAGTACCGTTAACAACCAGATGAGCTTTGAGGGCAAGCAGGATATTGCGTGAGTAGCCGATGTATTGGGTGCGACCTGCTGTATCAACACAGCGTACACACCTGCAACCTTGGTGTTTGCCGGGTGCTTTAGCCAAGTTTCAAGGGGTAACACTGCTTCTGCGTCACTGTCAAGGCTAGGAGTTGCATTTATCTCATTAGGAGTATGCTCGTCATTGGAGTGATACAAAAAGTCATGGAGTCCCCGGTGTGCTTCCGGAACATTTTGGTGTTCGATTGACACGTTCTTTTTATCCATCTTGTTAAAAGTTGAGTTATCTTCAGCCCTTGCTAGCCTAAAAACATAACGGCAAACACGGGAGCTATAAATGAGAATTCCCCTACTGATGCTCCCACATTTTAGCGTTGCAACAGCTTAATCGCTGAGTTGTAGGTAGTGCTATTAGCGCGATCGCCCTGCTTGTAGTTGGGATGACTCTGTTTACCCGGCACTAAAAACAAAGTCTTACCTGGAGCGCTGCTCAAATACTCTAGTACAGGAGGGTAGCAATCTATACTCTGAATTCGGATATCTTCTTAGCGTGCTTGTTGTTCCAAATATTTACTTAATGCATAAGCCATATCCCCACGAGTCATCGGCTGCAAAGGGTTAATGTTGTTTTGTTGATCTGTATTGACAAAACCTTCATTTAAAGCAGTAGCTAAAGATTTTCTTGCCCAAGCAGGGATAGATGCTACATCCGGATATTTGGCTAAAATTGCTTCAACAGTATTATCGGGGAACTGAAACACGCCATAAGCTTGAGCAAAAATAGCAAAGGCTTCTGCTCTAGTTATCTTCTGGTTAGGAAAAAACATATCCCCCCGATAGCCTTTCATAATGCCAGTTTTTAGGACTGTCTGGATGTCCTCAAAGTAAGCGTAAGTGTTTGGTACATCTTGCACTTCAATCAAAGTTTCTTGATTTGCAGCTGCTCTTTTGTCTAATTGAAATGCTTTAACTAAAATTGAGGCAAGTTCTGCACGACTAAGCAGTAGTTCTGCATGAAACTGTCCATCTGCAAGGTTAGACATCAAGCCAGTAGTAAGCACTTGCTCGATAGGATCAGACAAGGGTTGCACAGGTTGGGCTTGAGCTTGAATAATTACTGAACCTTGAAGTACTACAACTAGGCAAAGGGTAATAGCATGGTGCATAACTAAAATCACTTCTAACCCGTTATCACTTTACAAAAACTCTGCTCGAATGCTGTTCGCCGAATTCAGTTTAATCAAAGTAATCAATAGCACAGTTAATCTAAGTCTTGTGACTTGTGACAAAGTTGTGTGAACAACTTAAAAGATAAATCTCCTAATGGCATCCGATATCCAGCTACTTCCTCGCCTCCATGCTAAATCAGTACGAGAGAATGGCAACCAATACTATGTGAATATCAAGGGTGATCGCCTCCCTAGTGTGACAACAATCCTTAATGCCACCAAACCGCAAGCAGATCGAGATCGATTGTTTAACTGGCGACAACGGGTTGGGACAAATGAAGCAAACCGCATTTCCGGAACCGCCAGCCGTCGCGGAACGCAAACCCATAAGCAGATTCAACGCTACCTCCAAGGTTTAGATACCCCTTGTCCTGAAGCCAGCCGCCCATATTGGCAAAGTATAGAACCAGTTTTGCAAAATATCGACGCTGTGCGGCTAATTGAAAGCCCGGTTTTTCACTATGAGATGAGTTATGCCGGGATAGTGGATTGCGTTGCTAGTTACCAGGGCATTCCCTGTATCTGTGAGTGGAAAACGGCAGATAAACCCAAGGGTTCTGTTGAACGTTTGTATGAGTATCCGCTGCAATTATCAGCGTATCTAGGAGCAGTTAATCAGTATTATCAGGATTATGGGATTAAGCTAAATCATGCCCTGCTGGTTGTAGCAATTCCAGAGTTGCCAGCTGAAGTGTTTTTGTTTGAGCAATTAGCGATGGAAGATTACTGGCAGCAGTGGCTGGGAAGAGTCGCTGAATATTGGAAACGCAGAACGCGTTAGCGCCAGCTTGATGTGTAACTCTTAAAGTAGGTACTAATAATAATTATGTCTAATTCTCCTTTAGAAGTTCCGGTAACGTTTGAGCAGGCGATCGCTCAAACACAAGCTTTAATATCTCAAGCAGAAGTAGAAGAATCACCAGAACTAGCAGTAGTGATCGCCGAGTTAGTCAAAACTGAAACTGGTGCCAGAGGATTTTTAGCTACTTATATCAAATCAGAATCAATAGCAGATAATCCCTCAATAACTGTGGTTCAAGCATTGAAGTCAAATCCAAATGTTGTAGAAGATTTAATTGTTAAAAATTTAGCAATGTCAGTAGCACAGGTAGTTTTCCATCGCCGAAATCACAAAGAAGATCTGGCTGAGGCTTCAGAACAAGTGCGTCAGCGTACAGCCCGATTGATAAAACTAGTTAATATGCCTGCTGTTTACGATTGCTCCGAAAAACTATTGGCAAGTGCCACAACAGGAGAAGGCAGCTACAAAGACTTTCTAGAACGCTGGGGTTATGATGCTGAACAACGGCAGGTAATCTGTAAAGCATTACAGCAAGTAATCTCTGAGCCGAGATAACAATCAAGACCAATTATCATCCCTTGCTCCTTGTTGGAGGCATAATGTCGGATACCTCAGTGCGCGATCGCTACTTAGCCTTAATTGACCAAATTGTTCAAGCTACCCTCAAGGGACAAATTCGCTCTAAAGAGCAGGTTTATCAACTGCTACAAGATGTTACACCAGGCACGGGAGAAATATTTGAGCGCTGTTTAGCGGAGCGAATAGACACAACTCAGCAGCAAAAAGACACGCAAACCGATGAGTTGAAGCAAGCAAAAGCGATCCGTAGCTTCCGCGCGCTTACAAACTATTCAGTCAGAGTGGAGCGGCGACAGTTGCAAAATCAAGTGTCTGACACACTGTCACTAGCTCGGCAAACAATTACAACCGCACCAGGCGATCGCCTGACAGCGTTGTTGCAAGTTATCGACCCGAATCGCACACCCAGATTAAGCTTAGAGCAACTCCAGCAACTTGCTAAAGCGCTATCAAGTTCTGACCCTGAAGACAAAGAATTGCAGCAACTAGCAGCGGGCTTAACTTCAGGTTTAGGATCATGGCAGAGACTACAAGAATACTTAGTCAGCTGGATGTACGAACAGAAAGGAGTACTTGGTTTTGAGGGTGTACCAGGACAACGCAGTCCTTGGGCGATTTGGGCAACTCAGGTAAATAGTACCAGTATCCAATCACTGTTTCAGACTTTAGCTTTGAACCAGTCGGTAGCTGAGTGGACAAGTCAGCAGCGTCATCTTACTCTGAGTGACTGGGTGGAAATAGCCGTAGTTATGCAGTGCTTGCAACAAGGGCTGGTTAGCTGGTTTGATCAACAGGCTTACGATCCCAAAGTCGGAGCAAAACTATCAATTTCTACCTTTTTGACTTTTGCTGTGATTTGGTCTGAGTTAGCTAATGGTTTTAGTATGGCAAGTTCTGCTAGTGACTCTAACCGCTTCACCAATGGTTGTTTTCAGATTACATTACAGATCCTCAGAAGTTTTGCCCAACAGAATTACTTTCCTCTTTATGGCGGCATTTTTGCATCTTTTAGTGGCGATAATTTGCGCTCTGCCCTCAACTACCTAGATGAACCTCTACGCCAAGTCGAAGGTACTCAAGAAAAAGCGCGGATTCTAACTTTACTAGGCTATTCTCTCCGGGCTTTGGGGCAGTTAGAAGCAGCAAAAACATTTCAGGAGCAAGCATTGGAGATTGCACGTGCAGCAGGCGATCGCGCTTGTGAAATTGCTAACTTAAATCACCTTAGCCGTGCCTGTGTCGCTCAAAAAGACTATGAAATGGCAATTAGCTACAGTCAACGTGCCTTAATTCTGGCGCGTCAATCTGGCGATCGCTTAGGAGAAGCTAATGCGCTAGCTAATCTTGGCTACAGTGAGGTGTTTCAGGCGCAACAATCGGAACATACTGAATCAGAGGTATATGAAACAGCAATTCATTACCTGCAACAAGGGTTACAGTTATCACAGCGATTGGGCGATAACCAAAGCCAGGCTTTATGTTGCAGCAGTTTGGGGATTGCTTATTTAGTTCTCTCCCAACCCGAAGCCGCAATTCCTTACCTAGAATCGGGCTTACAAGCTGCTCAATTCTCAGGTGACTTATATCTTCAAGGGCTGAATCTAGCTTCCTTGGCAGAAGCGTACTACGGTCAGCAAAACATTGAGAAAGCTATCTATACAAGCAGCTTGGGTATGTATCTCCTAGAGCAAATTGCCTCTCCCCAGTGGCGACAAGCGGCAGGATTACTCACGATTTTGCAGGGACAAATGGGAGGTGAAGCTTTTGCGGCTTTACTTAAACAGTCTCGTCCGCAAATTATTAAAGTTATTGGCATAGATGGCTATGACTATATTCCCCAATTATTAGAAGAATATAGGCGATCGCTCCTGTGACTGTGCGTGATTGAGTGGTGGCAATACCTAAATAAAGCAACTCAACACCCCCTGACTAACAGGGGGTTTATTATTGTTGACAGCTTTAAAATATTTTGATACGGCAAATACAACTTACCTTTTTACGGTTCACCACACTACTTTCATATCTTTCTTTAATTAAATTACTAATAGAGAGAAGAAAAGCATAAAAGCTTCTCTCTAAAAAGATTAGAGGTTCTGTAATTGGGTAGATGCCTGAAGCCTCTAAATACCTTTCTTCACTTTGTTCAACTACCAAAAAAGTTATTCAGATTAAGGAGAGTATTGAGATATGGCACTAATACGTTGGGAACCATTCCGAGAAGTAGAAACGCTACGTCGTCAAATGAATCAACTGTTTTACGATCTAGCAGAAGCTAATAGTAGTGAATCAGATATTTCTCAATCAAAACGAACAGCATGGGTTCCTGCTGTTGAACTACAAGACAAAGGTTCTGAGTTGCTGTTAAGAGCCGAAATTCCGGGTGTAGAGGGCAAAGACCTGGATATTCAAGTAACTCAAGATGCAGTTTCAATTGCTGGTGAGCATCGTTATGAGAAACGGTCTGAATCTAATGGTAACTTTCGTTCAGAATTCCGTTATGGCAGCTTCCAAAGAGTAATTCCTTTACCAGCCAAAGTACAGAATCAGCAAGTCAAAGCAGACTTGAAGGACGGGATTTTAACGCTAAATTTACCAAAACTGCAAGAAGAGCAGAATAAGGTGTTTAAGGTGAATCTTGGTCAATCTCAAAGTGCAGCTTCTCTAGAAGCTGGTAATGGTAACGGACAAAGCACTGCATTAGAACAGAGCGTTGAAACTACTTCATAACGTTTGTGTTCTTGGATTTAGAAGTTGCTTTTCTGTGTTAGGTAAGTTTTGATATCCACCCCAGCTGAGTTAATTGGCTGGGGTTTTTAGTTTAAAAGTATAGGATAAGAAAGAGGCGAGTCCTCACGAGCAAGTCGCTGGAGGCAGCATCACACCTCCCCTCGGTTATGACAATACCTCGTACCCACAGCGCGAAACCTGTTTTGAAATTGCCAAGTCTATGCATTTAAACAAGTCAGTTACCTATTTCAGCGAACATGAGGTTTACCCTTGTCCGATTTGCCTCTACGGTCAAATTTCCCCGCTGTCACTGATGGATGCTATGGCTTGTGACTCTTGCCGCCACATTTTCACCACTGACATAGAGAAACAACAAATTAAGATGGCGGATAGACAACCACCGCTGATTTGGCGCTGGAATGGCAAGAAGTGGGCAGAAGCGCACATAGAGGGAGTAATGGGTTGGGGTTATTGGTTAGGAGGTATTGCTTTTGTGATCCTTCCAACTACTATACTGGGGCTGACAGTTTATACCAGACCTCCGATTCCTGGTAGTACCTTAGCTTGGCTACCAACTGTTTGGACTGGATTAGCCTTTTTATTGCATCTAGCGATTATAGTTTGGCTAGTGATTGAGTTTTATGAATTTCCAATTTGGGCTTACTTGAAATCCAAGCGGCATTTGTTTGGGCGATGACAGATCAAGTCATACCAAAGCTTGATTGCAAATGACCACAGGAAGTGAATGAGATGATGCTGGCAAACTGTTATTATGCAGCCCATCGCGCATATTGATGTTGATTGTAAATTTGCGCGAGGTAATTCAAATTTTGACCTGTGACGTAATGGTGTCATAGAGCATTTAATTACCAGATTTCATATAGCTCAATAACCAATTCGCTGCCGTTGCTCGACGAGTCTGCCGAGGTCCAAACTCGCCTACCTTGTAACCTGCAAATCCCAGCTGTTTCAACAACTGTTTATTCTCCGTAGGAATCGAACGAGTCAGCTTTACCGTTGCAGGGCGACTATTAATGAAATCTGGCGGTTCTGGATACTCATCCCACCATTCTGGTGCAACCTCTGTAGCGTCCCAGAAATTAGCTGATACATTGTAGCGATAACCCAGGCAGTGCCAGACTAGCTGATTCACTGTAGGATCATCAATTTGATCATTCAGAATAGCCCAGATTGTTTCTGTATTGAGTGGCGGTAGGTTAGACATTGTAAGCAAACTGAGGCTGTTGGAGGATATCTTGAGATTACACCTCCGTGATTCTAGGAGCCAGGCTCAGAAGTTGTAGGGTTTTTTCACGCAGTTTACCCATAGCATGAATTTTATTATGCCCAGTCCAAGTTACGTTACTAGGCTACATTGCACCCTCAATCTTAGTTGGAGGACAATATAACACTACCAACATACTGTCCATTAGCTAGCTTCTGTGACACCAAAGAAAAGAACAGCTTGGTTTGGCTCAGATCTTACTGGTAGTTGTATGCCTAATCTTTGTTCTATCTCAAAGTTAGTTGCATTCAGGAGCAGCAAAAGCTTCCTTTAAGTAACAGTGCGCTCTACCGCTTGTGATGTTGCTTTGATTCAGTTTCTGGTTCTGAGTTATCTGTCAAAGGCTTAATTACTCGTGCGATCGCTTGTTGGACAAATGCCTTGACAAATTCATCGCGGCGATTCAGTTGAAACTGCCGTTGTACCACTTCCGTAATTCCACCATCACCCCAGTCTTGATCATGGCGGAAGTATTCAATAAAACTTTTACCAGCAATACGGGTTAAATAAGCTGCCGTGACACCTTGAATTGCTCTACCAATTACAAACGTGGCTACATTCAATTGGAGTGCTGTTGACAGCAATTGAATTGCACCTTTAACAATTCCCAAACTTGCCAGAGTTTTTGCTAAAGAAAGCGCTAGTTCTCGTCCCCGCTCCAAATTCAGTTCACTACCATAAATTCTGCCAATTTCAACTACCATCTGAGCATTCACAGCAGCTGTTGCTAATAGATCCACCATCGGTAAAGGTGTCACAGAAACAACACCTGCCCCAATCCACTGGTAGCGTTCGACTACCTTATTAGCCTGACGACGACGTTGAGCATCGATCAACTTGCGGGCTTCTTCTCCTAGCTGTTGAGATTGGAGCAGAATATTGTCAGCAACAAGGTCTTCTCCCTCTGCCCGGAGCACAGCTGCCATCCGGCGGAGCAAAGGTAGAATATCTGGCTCAGGCTGCAAAGTTTCGCCGTCTTCAAGAACTACTGGCTGAGGATTAGCAGCGATCGCTACTACATCTGTCGGCGCAATAAATTCTCGCACTCGCGATCGCAACCGCGCCAAGATAATTTCTTGGTCAGTTTCAAGATAAAGATCGGTTTTGTTCAACACAATAAGCGATCGCTTACCAATTTCTGCTAAAGCTCGCAGTGGCTCGTATTCCGAGCGGCGTAAATCATTATCTACAACAAATAACAGTAAATCTGCTTGTGTAGCTAACTGCCGTGCCAGTTGTTCTCGCTCGGTTCCAGCTACACCTGCCTCTAAAATTCCTGGTGTATCCGTAATTAAAATCTTCCGATTCAATCCTTTTAATTTCAGAGTATAAGTTTCTCCCACCTCCGTCGTTCCCATCGGTGCATCTACTCGACCGATCATCCGCCCAATTACGGCATTTACCAGAGATGTTTTACCAGCTGAACCAGTGCCAAACACCACTACTTGCAACTCGCCGCGAGATAAAGTTGTTTCAATCTCCCGTGAACGACTAAGTAAAGCTTGCCGCGCTACTTCATCTTGAATTTGGTCTACCTGCTGCCGCACAGCTTTTAGCGTTTCTGCTGCTGCCTCAGTCTTAACCTCTGGAATTTGGATTTGTCGTTGTTGCCGCCGCGATCTCTTTTCCGCACCCTGAACCATCAGCACATAATAGACAAATGCCGCAATTAATGCCCCTATGAGTACAATTAGCAACAATAGCAGCAGGTTGCCTAGCAGCGGAGATGTCCAAGAAACTGCCCCGTAAAGCCGCGACAGGTTTTCAATCAGCCACAGCGCTAACCCTAGGATGAAAATAAGACCAACAATTAGCGTAACTAGGCGTGGTAGGGGCATCAAGAGCAATGGTGAACAGGTAGCTAATTCTGATTTTAGTCTGCCTGGGATCTAAGACGAGTAAACCAACGCGATCGCCATTGACGACAAAACGTTAGGACAATCGCTGTAAAATCTAGCGATAGGCAACTTGTGACCCACTCCAGACTTGGTTGAGCGGTTTGCCAAAAACAATCGGTTGATCTACATCAATTGCAGCAACGGTTTGACCATCACCACCAACCGCCCATAATGACCACTGTTCATCGCCGAGATTACCAGCGCGGAAAAGCACTTGGTTGGGGTTAACTTGACTCCAACCGAGCAAAATAGAGATGTCGTGGTTGTAAGCTGTTTGGGAAGGAGCAACAGTACTAGTACGATTTTGTGTTCGATGCCAAATCACAGCCAAGTCGGAAGCATCGGAGGAACTAAATAAACCTTCAAATTGTCGTGCCAAAAGGCGATCGCTTGTTTTAGACCAACCAACTGGAGTCAAAATTGAGATAACTCCCGGTACTTCCGTTACTACCAACGAATGATCCGCCAAGGGAGAACTAGCGTTGACTACTTGTAATTCCCCTGTTTGGAGATTTTCCACGAATATAACGCTGCTGACGCGACTGCGATACAGTTCAGGCTGCGCTTGCATTTGAATGCGACTGTAGGCAGCATACACACCATCAGGGGAAACAAGGGACGGGCTACGGTAGTAGTGCAGCCTGGCACGCTTTGAACTGCCTGCATGAGTAGCCATCACCCAATTCCAGGGAATAGGATAGGGGCTACCAAGCGGGTCACTCTGGGCTACCGCAGGCACTGTAGCTGCATTTATTGACGGGGGAGCTACGCTAACTGGTTCAGCTTTAATAGGCTGGAGCGGCGCAATCATTATTGGAGCTATCACCAGCACAACAATCAGCAGTTTTAGGTATGGTTGAGGGCAACATCCTGTCAAGAGGCATTTGAACATTGATTAAGTTTCTCTAGGCGGCTTGGTGAGCGTTTGTCGGTAGGGCGGTAGCTTTTCCATACCATCTATAACAAGGGGATCACCAAGTGAGAAGAGTAATTTATTAAAATTTTTATCGGCTTTGAAAATTGGTATTGCTCCTAACATAAAGGTTAGGTAGTTAGGACATATCAGTTATTTTTCAACTCAAAATAGCCCTTAACTTGTAATGAAAGTCGTATTTTTCGGTACTCCTCAGTTCGCAGTACCCAGCCTAGAACGCTTACTAAAACATCCAGGGTTTGAAGTGTTGGCAGTTGTTACGCAGCCGGATAAACGCCGGGGTCGCGGCAATCAGACAACGCCAACAGCCGTTAAAACTATTGCCTTGACGCATTACCTTCCTGTGTGGCAACCGCAGCGGGTGAAAAAAGATGCTGAAACGTTGAACCACCTGAAGCAGATGGAGGCAGATGTTTTTGTTGTCGTCGCTTACGGGCAAATTCTTTCCCAGGAGATTCTAGATATACCTAAACTGGGTTGCATTAATGTTCATGGCTCGATTCTGCCTAAGTACCGGGGAGCAGCTCCGATTCAGTGGTGTCTTGCTCACGGTGAGACAGAAATCGGAATTACAACAATGTTAATGGATGCGGGGATGGATACGGGGGCAATGCTGTTGCAAGCTGTTACACCGATTCAGCTACTAGAAAATGCTCAAGATTTGGCTGCTAGGCTAGCTGGGTTAGGGGCAGATTTATTAGTAGAAACATTATTAAAGTTGGAGCACCAGGAAATTCAACCAATTCCTCAAGATGAATCAATTGCAACTTATGCACCGTTACTTAAAAAGCAAGATTATTTAATAGACTGGTCTAAAAGTGCGATCGCGTTACATAACCAAGCCAGAGGCTTTCCCAATTGTGTAGCGATGTTTCGCGCTCAAGTGTTGAAAATTATCGCTACAATTCCCCTCAGCGCTGCTTATTTGCCTGAACTGCCGCCGCAATTGCGACTAGAGGATTGGTCCTCAGCCCCATCTAGCTATCCAGGTGAAGTTGTAAATATTGTTAAGGGAATTGGACCAGTTATACAAACGGGTGAAGGGCTATTATTGTTGCGGGTGGTGCAACTTGCAGGCTCACGCCCTCAGTCAGGGTGGGATTTTGCTAATGGTAGTCGTTTATCAGTGGCAGAAGTGTTAGAAAATGGGCAATTAATGTAGAGATTCGGGTTGTGTGGCAAAAACGATTTGAGGAGAGGCGATCGTTCTCAATTCGTGTTTTTTATTGAGCAATGGCAAAAAAGTTGAGACACCAACTGTATTGATGCTCGTGTATCGCCAAAGTCAGCGCCAAGAAAATTGCCCTTAAAGAATCATGTTAATTGCCTCAATGCCGTTCAAAGTTGGTCGTGCCGTATTGAAACAACCAAATCCCCATTCCTGGTTTTGTCGTCGTTTGAGCAAGCGATGGTCTTGCTGCACTCGTCGGTTGTTGAAATACTTTGCCGCAGTTGTGCGCTTTTGGGTAGCTGCTTATTAGCTTTGAGTGCATCAAGAAGGGCAGGAGGATAGGCAGCATTTTTATCGACATTGACAACCCGTGGAGTCTGAGTATGAGTAGCATTGAGTGTTTTAGGCAAGAAGCGCTCTGCACAAGAGTGGATCACGCTTGGCACTCAACAGAAAATCCAGGGTGTTCCCCTGCGAGTCCACCGCACGATCCAGATACTTCCACTGCCCTTTGACCTAGCCGACACTCTCTGCTTTTGAAAAGCAGGAGAGGCGGCTGAATGTACGTTTCAGCAACTCGCCAGGAATCATTAGTCGGTTGGAGATGAGGACGACGAATGCGTTTGTCCAATTGGGAACCATATTTCAATACCCAACGATTAATTCTCGCATGCTCCACCTCAATACCAAGTTGCTGCCATCATCTGTTCCAGCAAATCTCGGTAACTTATGGCATAGCCGCACTACCAACGCACCTTGAGCAAGATGATTTCTGGTAGAAATTGTCGCCACTTAAACACACACAGTAGTAGACATTGAAAACTCTAGTGGAACCATTCAGCCTTTCCACCCTATCATTTTTCAATTTTTGCGCCACAACCAGAATAGTATCTTCATAAGTTGGAGCTAGCATTCCAACCATGAAATCAATAACGAGTCGATTGGTGAAAAATTGCCCTCTTTGACGCTTTAAATAGGTTGCCGTGTATTGCTCGTAAGCATAACCCATGATGTAATCATGGGACTCTAGAAAAGATCGCTTAATAGACGATAATTTTGAAGCTCAACTACAACATCAGCAATGGCGCGTCTACCAACAGTGACTAGAGGCTGTTTCTAAAGGGATGTAGCGAGAGCGCTGATTACGTCAACTTCCGCAGCATCAGACGAATCATTGCAATGTGGACAAAACTGGCGGTAACTCTTCGTAGTCCCGACATAAACGGCGTGCATTCTCAAGCCACGCAAACGTCCGTTCAACGACCCAACGCAATGGTTCTGGAACGAAATCTTTGCCAAGTCGTTGCCCAATCTCAAGGGTGCAGTTGTAGGTTGCTTTGAGTCGCTGTGTCAAACTTTCCTTGGTAGCTCTGGTCAGCCAGCACTTTTTCAATCCAGAGAGTTGGCATCCAATGCAGGCATCGATAATACCACTGTTTGCCGCTTTGACATCGGCAACGTTGGCAGCACTCACAAAACAGGACAAGATCAAGCCCAAGACATCTACGACAATGTGGCGTTTACTTCCTTTGACCTTCTTGCCGCCGTCAAACCCGTGTTCTGGTCCCCTTTTTGAGCCATCTCGACTGACTGACTATCGACCATCACGCTCGCTGGGTTGTGCGTTTCATCCCATATGCAGACGGACTTGTTGCCTACAGACACCATCATCTGCTCATGACTCCAGCGTCGCAGATAACCATACACCGTCTGCCAAGCCGGAAAAATCATGCGGCATTGCCCGCCATTAATCCCATTGTCTGCTCCGTACATCAAGGCGTTGAGCACTTCTCGTAAATCCACTTCTCGGTCACTGCCTACTGGTTTTTCAGGCGGCAGCAACGGCTCTAAAATCATCCATTCTGCATCTGTGAGATCGCGCTCGGTATCGCTTGCGGCTCATCTATCGTCCTCTATACCTGATCTGACCCGACTTCAGCCACCTTTCTTCCTTCTCGCTACATTTCTTTATAAATGGCTTCTTAGATACTGTTGGCGTACAAACTCCTCCGGTCTTGCTTCTAGAAAAATCACCAGTCAAAAAAGTCAATGATTTTGCCTTCTGGGTTGGCGGAAATGTCAAACTGATCCATTGGAGTATGTCTGTACCGCAACACTCCATAATACGGCACACAGCGATGGGTAAGACAAAAGACTTATTACAACATTTCCGCACAACTATAGTTTCACGGCTATGCCTAACAAATAACTTGGGGTTAGTGTCGTACAGATAACCTGGCGGCGATTTGACACTGGATACTCACAGATATTTTTTAAGCTACCGTCCCAACCCAGAACCGAATCCAGCTAACTATTCATTATCCAAAGACTTTCCGTATATTCACTTTATTTTAAATAATATCAAGAAGTTTTCCATATATTCCTTGGCGATACGCAGAATTTCTCTAGATAATATTCATACATCAAGTACTAAATATTTCTCTATGGAACAACATTCAAAAAAGTCTTTGGAGCAAATACGCGATGCAATTTAAGTCAAACATTATTCTTAAACAGAGAAAGCTATGTTAGGTGTCGACTTTTTTTATTGTGGTAATAACTCATCATTTATCACTTCTATTAACTCATACGGACACGTCTTTGAAAACGTCTCCAATGGCAATCCAGTTTCAGCCTTTGCTTGTTTAACTGCTTGTGTGTAGCACTCATCAAAAATGTTATCAAGATAAGGTTTAAGACTAGGTGAGTCGTTGAGGGCTTCCATGACACGTCTGCGGTGTTCAATAATGCTACCTTCCCAACTTCCACTTCTGTTTCAGGCTGGTATTGCCACTTGAGCAAATGAACTAAAACCACAATGAGGTTACTCTTCAAGCTCCTACGCTCACTCCTCCCCATGTCCTCGATTTCCTCAATCAGATTGTCCCAGTCCACATTCGCATGGTCCTGAATCCGCAGTTTCTCTACAGTCGTTTCTATCCATTGCAGGTAATCTGTTTCATATAGAGTTTGGCAATCAGCTTGTAGAGAATTCATGGCAGTTTCTATAGAGGCTTGGACAATGAGACGGAAGAATTATAGACATCCTTATTTACATCGTAGTCCGTGCGATCTACCATCCGTCCGGTGCAGCAATTTTAGAGAGGTAGAGGTAGAGCAATCTATACTACGCCTTATCTAATGTTTCACTCATACAGAAATATCTAGTCTAAAGATTGCAGTCTAAAATAAATATTCAAGCCGACGTAGTATAAGTAGATGAAAATTGCGGATTTAATTACCTGGTTTGAGAATTGGGCAAATCCGGCTTGGCAGGAAAGCTGGGATAACTGTGGCTGGCAAATTGAGCCAGGAGTCTTAGAGCAACCAGCACGGGTGCTAGTTTGTTTGACCCCTACCTTGGCAGTAATACAAGAAGTAATCGCTCTCCAAAATTCCGGTATTCCAGTCAATCTAATTTTTGCCCACCATCCTTTAATTTTTAGTCCCCTAAAATCGCTACGTACTGGGGAGGCGATCGCTGAAATTACTAGGCTAGCCTTCACGCATCAAATCGGAGTTTACACCGCTCACACCAACTTTGATCAAGTGCAAGATGGTACAGCCGACGTGCTGGCAAATTTGTTGGAACTCAAACAAGTAGCACCGATAGTACCAACTCAAGCAGGGCTAGGATATGGGCGTGTCGGAGAATTAAACCCTAGCTTGACGTTACAGGAGTTACTGACTCAGATCCAAACTCAGCTAGCTCCTCCGGATCTCATATTTTCTCCCACAGGAGATTTAGAGCAAATTATTCACCGAGTTGCAGTTTTAGGCGGATCGGGAGCTAGCTTTATCTCGGACGTTGTGAAAACTGGCGCTCAAGCTTATCTGACTTCCGATTGTAAATTTCATCAATTTCAGGAAAGTCGCGATCGCAGTTTAATTTTAATTGACGCTGGGCATTACGCCACCGAACGTCCCGCCTGCGATCGCCTAGTAACCAAGTTCAAAGCTTTAAATATACACTGGGTACAGTTAAGTCAAAAGGATGAGGATTTCCGCGCCTTTTACTCTAAATACTAACAATCTAGAAAGATGAAGAGCGGCAAGAGAATGAGTTAAGATAGATGACATCAAGCCAAGCTCAAAGCAGAGTCCCTAGACTCTAAACTAATGCTACTCAAAACGGGTAAGCAGCTTACACAACTGCCTTGAGCAGTCATATCAGACGGTTCTAAAATTTAAGCTAATAGCTGAGAGTCGATAGTAGTTAATGGCTTGACCAAGGCAAATGCCCAAACTCAGTGCTATCGATGTGTTAGACCGTGCCTGCATAACCTGTAAAATGATTGTCTTAAATTCAGGAGTGACCAATAGCTAGCGACTCAGAATTTAAATGAAACTGAAAATGTTAAAAAAGTTTCTAGCTAAGTTGCCACACGCCCAAAAACGTGAGGTAAACTTGCTGAGACTGAGTGCTATGTACTGGGTTCAAGCCCAGAAATCTACAGATTTAACCACGTTTATAAAGGGCAGCAATACATGCTACACCGCAAGATTTATCAACTGTGTGGCGACGGGCGTGAGGTATGTGTTTTCTTGCGGGACCAGCAACGCTGGATTGAACGCGCCCGCATTATTGATATAGAAGGAGATTTAGTCACCTTACGCTATGAAACTGAAGAAGAAGATGAAAGCTGTGCCTGGGAAGAGATGGTTCGCTTAGAAAGCATTGGTGCCGTGACTCAGAAATTAGCTTCCGTGCCACGAGGCAACGTTGAACCCCTTGTCTCTGAGGATTGCCCAGAAGCCGAGCGAATTCGTAATCGTCACACAGACTCTAATCCAGAATAAAAAAGTTGGGGGATTGGAGAAGATAATCTCTGATCCTCCCCTAGTCCAAATTTGCAAAAGGGAAGCTCGATTCCTGGTTTTTATCTCTATTAAGTGGCATCAGTAGAACCAGCACTAAGACCTTCAAAAGCAGGACAGTAGCCCTCAAGTGTCACCTTGAAGTTAAATAGGGGTGAGGCGGGGTTTCCACAGCGTTGTCCACGTTGAAATCGGCAAGTGCCACAGCATTTCGTATCACCCCAGATCAGGCGATCGCTACTTTGGTTAAGTAACTCCCTGGGTGATAACCCCCGTAATACCAATTCCTGTCCCTGCCAACGCGCTTCGACTAAACCCGTATCAGCAAAGGCTCGCCAGCGAGAGTCAATAATAATTGCATCAGGAAGGGTAATTGTCACCACTGTCTCTAATTCATTTAATTCACCTTCATAATTTGTCTCTGGCGGTGCTGGTTGAAGAAATGTCTCGCCAATTGGTAATTCTACTAAAGTCCCAGCTTCTGGGGAATGCAAATGATAGCGATTTTGCAACTCCTCCAAGCTGGTGAGATCTGCTAGATAAGTGGGGGAGCCGTGGACAAAAATGACGTGCTGTGGTCGCAAGTTATGAATTAATTGAGTGATCCCAGAGCCATCACTATGTTGTGCCAGTAGATAAGTTTCGACGCTTATGAACCCAGAGTTTTTAATTTCAATTGATTGACCCGGTTTTTCCGGCAGTAGAACAACCCAGGAGCCAGTGTCTGGAGCACAGTATTGATTTAAATCAGCTGTTTCATCCGTGACAATAATACAAGGATGCCCAAGCGTGTGCCGTTCGGGCTGAAATCGCCGCATCCGGGGACGGACTCGCTCATCCCAAAATAGGGGTTGATGTTTAGCAAAGTTTTGTACAGAAGCGGGTAGGTGGGGTAGAAGTTCCAGGTAAACATCGCAGCCGATAGCAACACTGCCATCAACCCAGATATCCAAATCACGACCTGTAAAATTATGATGACTCCGCAACAGCATGACAATCTCTTGTCCCAACCCCAAAGTAGGCGTAGGCAGAAGAACAGAGCAGGAATTGGCGATCGCGCGATTAATTCGCTCCACTAGCTGATTTTCTTGGTTACGCCGATGGGGGTGACGCGCCGTGCCATAACTACCCTCAATAATGAGGACATCTGGTTTCAAACCCCGCAATTCTTCTAAGGGCAACCCCTCTACCAAGCGGGAGTTTGATAAGAAAAAATCGCCAGTATAGAGCAGCGTGTAATCTCGCTGTTGGGTAGTGTATGTTAGTAAAATTGCGGCAGCCCCTGGTAGATGCCCAGCAGGAAATAATTCAGCACTCAAGCCATCTTGAAACTCGACAGGCGATCGCCACGGCAATGCCTGACAAAAATGAGAAATCTTTTTCGACTCCTCTGACCAATTCAGCGACAGTAGCTGAGTTGTTACTTCGCTAGCATAGATGGGTAACTGCGGAAAAGCCTGATGTAGTGATAGTAAGCCTTTAGCATGATCCGGGTGGGCGTGTGTACACAGCACTAAATCTGCTGGTAGTGGTTTTACTCCCTTTTGCAAGGGTGAAATGTCTGCTAAGCCACAGTCAAGTAAAATGCGGTGTGGTCCCATCCGCACCATTAAACACACACCTTCATCAACATGGTGAACACCATAAGGGAAACATTCAAGTTCTGTTTCCCCTGTATTGCTCCGTAAGGATACCGACCGATCACTCATGCTGCCTTCCCTTAAACCATGCGTCAGTCACAGTGCAGCTTCTATCCAGATCCCGCCACTCTGCTCCTTTACCCCTTATTTAGTGGGCAGAGCCGTTACCGTGGTACTTATCTGAATCATAAAATCCATTTTTAGTGCCAAAGAACAAGCATGACACAGTAAAAAGAACCGTCAATCCTACTAAGATCAGTTTGACATCCATTTTGTTACTCTCTCTAAAGATTTCATAACGACAATATCAGTGATTCTGACAATTTTAATTACTGCTGGTTGTTGAATTAGCTGAGTATATAACCAGATGCAACTTTCTTAAAGTTTGCTAAATTATTTTGGTATCAACTGTATTCAATCAGATTGTAGAACCTTCGTGGCTAGCGCGTCCATCTCCTGAGGTTGCACCCGATTTGTTGGGCTGTACACTTGTACGACAACTGCCAGATCAACAAATCCGGGGGCTAATTGTAGAAACCGAAGCTTATGCTTTAGGTGATCCTGCTTTTCATGCCTACAAAAGACGCACAGACCGTAATCGGGTGTTGTTTGATCCAGCTGGTAGAACATATATTTATCTGATTTATGGTATCTACCACTGTTTCAACATCGTAACAGACCAAGATGGTATTCCTAGTGCAGTTCTGATTCGGGCTTTACAACTAGAGTCAGTACCAGCAGTAGACAGCACCTCAAACCAAAACATCCACCGGATTGCTGCTGGTCCTGGGAAGCTGTGCCGTGTGATGCAAATTGAGCGCAGCCTAAATGGTGGCATTCTCCAGCCGGGTGAACCACTGTGGCTAGAACATCGTGGGCGGCAATTTCAACAGCAAGTTGATTGCCAAGCTGTAACTTTTGTCCAAACTACTAGGATTGGGTTATCGCAGGGTATAGACTTACCTTGGCGGTGGTATTTGAGCAACTGCCCAGCTGTTTCGAGACGTTAGACGGATTTCGCCTCGCTTCAGGCAAGCAAATAACATTGGATATGTATAGCTCGTCTCTAATTTTTAATGAATGCAACCTCGACCACGAAAGCAATTTGCTCAACACTGGCTGAAAAGTGATAAAGCACTAAATCAGATAATTCAGGCAGCAGAAATTACAAAGAGCGATTGCATTTTGGAAATTGGCTCTGGAACAGGTGTTCTAACTCGCCACTTATTACCCCTGGCTCGGACTGTTGTTGCTGTCGAAATTGACCGCGATTTGTGCCAATTGTTGGCTAAACAACTCGGTCGAATTGAAAACTTTTTACTTTTGCAAGGTGATTTTCTGACGCTGGATTTGGCTGCTCATCTAGCTGCATTTCCAGCTTTTCAAAAACCTAATAAAGTTGTTGCCAATATCCCTTACAACATCACAGGACCAATTTTAGAAAAATTGCTAGGTAAAATTGCCAGCCCAGCAGTTCCATTTGATTCGATTGTACTGCTGGTACAAAAAGAAGTAGGTGACCGGCTTTATGCTCAGCCAGGGTCAAGAGCGTTTGGCGCACTATCAGTACGGGTGCAGTATTTAGCAGAGTGTGAGTTAATTTGCCCTGTACCAGCTTCAAGTTTCCACCCACCACCGAAGGTAGATTCAGCTGTAGTCCGGTTGCGTCCGCGGAACTTTATCCCAGCTGCCATCGAGCCTGTCCGGTTGGAGCATTTGGTAAAACTGGGCTTTGGTGCTAAACGCAAAATGTTGCGAAATAATTTGAAAGGAGTAGTAGACCGTGATCGCCTTACCCAATTGCTGGAACAATTAAAAGTAAATCCTCAAGCCCGCGCTGAAGATTTGAGTGTAGCTCAGTGGGTAGCCCTGGCTAACGAATTATGAATTTTTAGTTCTTAAAACTCAAAACTCAAAACTATTAGAAAATGCGTTCATACTCTCTGACTGCCCCTGCCAAAATTAATTTATATCTGGAGATACTTGGCGATCGCCCAGATGAATATCACGAACTGGCGCTGGTGCTGCAAAGCATTGATTTAGCAGATAAGGTAGATTTGCGCTCAAGTAGCACTGACACCATCCGCGTTCGCTGTGATTATCCTGACGTGCCTCAAAACAAAGGTAACCTTGCTTATCAAGCAGCCCAGTTGATGGTAGCAGAATTCAATCATGCCTTTGCCCAGTATGGCGGCATCGAAATTACTATCCACAAACAAATTCCTGTAGCAGCTGGGTTAGCTGGAGGATCTAGCAATGCGGCAGCAGTTTTAGTCGGCTTAGATTTAATGTGGAAGTTGGGCTTAACGCAGTCGGAATTACAAGAATTGGCAGCGCAGCTTGGTGCAGACGTGCCTTTTTGTATAGCAGGTGGGACAGCGATCGGTACTGGTAGGGGTGATCAACTCTCTCCCTTGCCTGGCTTAGATAATTTATATGTAGTGGTAGGGAAATATCGCAACCTTACAGTTTCCACTGCTTGGGCTTATCAAACTTACCGCCAGCAGTTTGGTAATTCTTATATTGCTGATCAGGATTTGGCATCTAGGGCGGCGGCGGTACATTCAGGATCTATGGTGAAAGCTATTAACAATAAAGATGGAGTCCAAATTGGTCAATTACTCCACAATGATTTAGAGCGGGTTGTATTGCCAGCATACCCCCAAGTTTTACAACTGCGGCAAACTTTTCAAAACACTGGGGCATTAGGAGCAATGATGTCAGGATCAGGTTCAACAGTGTTTGCCTTGTGTGAATCTTATAACCAGGCACAACAGATTCAGCAGCAAGTCAGAGCAGCAATTCCCAATTCTGATTTAGACCTTTGGCTAGCTAAGTTTTCTAGTACAGGTATTCTGGTTCAATCTACAGCTAAAAATTAAGAAAAGCCTTTTTTGAACTCCAAAGACATAAAAAAGATGAATAACCCGAACCCAACTGAAAACACGAAACCTGACACCAACCAGAACCCAAGTCCTTTGCGCTGTTTAAGTGGAGCGCTAATTGCTGGAGGACTAGCGATCGCGCTCTATTCTCTAACCGTGTCTATTGCTCAAACTTTTGCTGCTAAACCTATTCACTCGGACAATCCAATCGTTGTAAATATTGGTACTGCTGTTCGGACTTTGGTTGTAGGGGTGAGTACTCTGGCAACTTGTCTATTTGGCTTAGTGGCTATTGGTCTAGTGGCTTTGGCTGTTCAAGTTTTTGTCCAGCAACTAACACAACGACCAACTCCGCCTGCAAACAGCGAGTAAGCTTAATTTTGCACAACCGAATTTCTGCAAAAGAGCAAGATAACTTGCCTCTAGGACGCGGTCTAGCTGATATCAAACGCCTCCAACAACTGCAACAAACCTGTTACTGAGCGATCAGCTGCCGGATAGCAGTGAAGAGGTTTTTCTAATTTTTAACTTTTGACTTCTGTGTAAAGTTTCTGGCTTCTTCATAATTCTTATTTTTGACTAAATTTTTCCCCACTCATTCCCCATAGTTTCCCCAAGATAGTTGAACTTTTCCCCAAAGGGGTAGAGGTTTTCCCCAAGCTGTTACGACAATGAATGGTTTATCAAGATAGCTGTGGATTTCTGGTTAGTAAACTCAAGCATTACAAAACACGCAGATTTTATGAATAAATGTAAAGAAAACTAAGCTCAAATACTGATTATTGCGTAAGTGGTTTGTTTCGCTCAAGCTAACTGTAATATTGCGTAACATTGACAACCCTACCCCCTCTTGCCGCACAATAATGCGACTTGCTTCTTAAAGTTTGGCAACCGCTTCCTTGTAGTGAAGCAGTACAGAACTGCTTTACTCCAGGCTGTGGGAGTGTTTGGTATTGGACGTCCGGTGTCTTTGTTATTTACTTGTCCTAGAGGAGATTTTGAATGAACGCCAGCGTTAGTATCTGACCGGGAGATCCCAGAAGAACTACATGAATCGCTCAAAAGCTACTTAGAAACCCATCCGGACTGGGATCAAGACCGATTGTTTACAGCGGCACTGTCGCTATTTTTGCTCCAAAATGGCAACGGCGATCGCCGCGCAGTCCGGGTTTTATTTAGAAAGCCTATTTCACCACTGCGGTTAGATAATCCTCAGGACAAATCCTCAATATACTGCTCCTGGGTGTCGGAATTAATAGTCTGAGTGTGGGCATGGCAATATAACAGTGACTCAGCAACTAGTGCAGCCGTTACATTTTTGGTATTTATCCGGGACTAATGCAATAAGTTGCTGTGTGCCTTCTAGAGCAGATGTACTGCCAAAATTTCTAGCAATTAAAACTTTGGCAGGGATTCTTTGAGCACGTAACTACCAAACACTCACTCACAAAGCTGTACCATGGTCTGTCCAACTGCTACATATCCACTCTCATCTATTTGTTGTATATCCACATTCTAAATACTTCATTTTCAGTATGGATATCACCTAAAGTGATTCTTTTTAGGAAGATGATGTCTTACTGTTGGCTTTGACTCGGAGCTTCAAACTTATAGCCAACCCACTGTCTGAATCACAATTGGCTGAGTTGCATCAATTTCAATTTTCTTGCGAATTTGACCAATATGAACATCTACAACTCGCTGATCGCCAACATATTCGTAGTCCCAGACCTCTTGAATTAGCTCAGAACGCCGCCAAACTCTACCTGGATGGCTAGCTAAAAAACGCAAAAGGTCAAATTCGAGAGCGGTCAAAGGTATTAGTTGATTGTTAATCATCACTTCCCGCCGCCCGATCAATCACTAGCTTTTCAAAAATAAGACGTTGCTTTTCTGCTGTAGTGACAGCCCGCTGGCGCTTCAAAATTGCCCTACGCGAACTCTCAACTCCGCTAAACTAAATGGCTTAGCTCAGATAGTCATCTGCACCTTGGGAAAAGCCGTGAATCTTTGTCCGCTTCGTCAGCCCGACTAGTCAGCATGAGCACAAAAACCTTGGTGCGGGTCATTTCTTCGCAGATGTTATAGCCAATCGCGTCTGGCAAATTTACATCCAAAAATTACCAAGTCTGGATTAAATTGCTCAAACATTGTAAGGGCAGTCTTGCCGTCTTCGGCAGACTTGATAGTTCTGCTTGGACAAGAAGCGTTGGATTAAAGTCCGGATTGCAGGATCGTCATCAACGACAAGAATCTTGGCGAGAGCCATAGCCATCACTTTGCACAACAAATGAAGAGGATAAACAAGCTGATGAGATAAGCGGTAGTAATTGGGAACAATAAGATTCACAAGGCTAAAGCAATAAATTCCTATTTACCTTGATGATAATTTATTCAGCATCTTAGACAATTATCAGCCCATACTCTGGGAATGCCAATAACTACTTGATATTCATCCACTTTTAAAGTTGGTATTAGTCCTTAAAGAAAGGAGTAGGAGCAATCTACCCCAGAGGCTTTCTTTATTAAACGAACGCTGTTAAGGAACACTGAAGTTGTTGGCATATGTTAAATTGGCTATGGTAACAGTGCTGCTTGTTAAATTGACAAATTTGTAGCCCTGATAGGAAGATAATTCAATCTCACAAATTCTTTCGACCAGCATAAAACCTAAAACCATTGTCTTTTCCACTGGCTACCCCTGGCTGGAGGCTATAGTCAGCATGAGCGATCAAAATAACTACGAGGTGCTTGAGGTAACAGAAGACGCTACATTCGATGAAATTCAGGATGCTCGTAGTCGCCTTTTACAGCAATACAGTGGCGATCATAAGCATCTAGATACGATTGAAGCGGCTTACGATGCGATATTGATGGAGCGCTTACGGATGCGCAAGAAGGTAAAATTAAGGTTCCAGAAGGTATCCGGTTTGCCGAGCGCCTTTCGCAATCACCTCCTAAACAAAGCGCTGTTACTGTTAAACAGTCGCCTGCTTGGTTACAAAATCTACGTGATACGCCGAGTTCAACAGATATTCTGTTGCCTGGTGGTTTATTTTTGGTTTTAAGCGCCCTGACTGTCTTTTACACTGCTGCGGGTGTTCAAACTTTGCAGTTTGGCTTAATTGTCGGTGTTGGCTTAAGTCTTTACTTTCTTAAGCGTAAGGAACAAAAATTTGGTCGCGCTGTTCTGCTAACTGTCTTGAAGCCAATCCGCAGGATTAGTTGTGGGAGGTTGCTGGCAGCTTACTAGAGGAGCAAATAGTCAGCATCAATTTGACAATTGAGCAGTTTTCTACAGTGTTGACATTTATCCTACTTTGGCTGATTAGCAGCTTCTTACGCTAGTGCGACATTGCTTTCACCTCTCCCTTTTTGCCGCTTGTAGGTCAAAGTCCTAAAGTTTCTTTTTCCACGGAGCGCAAAACTAAATCTACCGCCTCGCTCAGGTCTTTAACAATTAAGTCTGGCTGGTAGAGTTCAAGTTGAGCGCGATCGCGGATGCCACACAGCACTGCCATGATCTTGACACCGTGCTTTTTATTAATAATATCCGCTTCTGTATCTCCCACCATCCAAGCGTCATCAGCGGCAGGAAGTTCTGCTAATGCTCGTTCCATCAGTAGTGGTTTTATCATCAATGTCACGAGTTTTCTGGTAATCGTTAGCCAAGACAGTAACAACGATCTTTGGGAAAAAATCTGCCTAAATCGTGCTGGTTAAAGGCATAGTCTAGTTCGCGGACGCGGCGCATAGTCATCACCGCTAGATCAACTCAGGTTGAACTTTTCAGTGCTGCTAATTGTTCCAGGCGCGAGGCAGTCGTATTGGAAGTAAGGTAGTGTATGTACAGTTTCCCGTCGCAACTGGGCAAATTGTTGCGCGCTTTTCAGGCCGTCTAGTCCAGAAATAGTGGCGATTTGTTTTTCAAGGAACGCTGACGCTTTAACTGCCAAAATTCTGCTTTACTGAGTTGTCGCACTGGCTGCTCCTGGATATCGGTCGAGTCCAAACAAAATTTATAGACACTGTAGTAGCGCTGGGAAACATCAATAATCGGACCATCAAAATCTGTATTAAAAGTCTTAACATTGTGAAACAAATGTACATTTACGACTTCCTCTTAAATGAGTTCAGTTTTAAATTTTAAATTTCTAATCAGCGGGTTTTGAATTATTAATCTAGTCGGCATCTTGGAGACTACCTCGTTTGATCTGGTTCACGTTCAATAGCTTCAAATAAAGCACGGAAGTTGCCTTCGCCCTTCGAAACCTGGAGCCCTGTTTTCTCGCTCAATTAACTCAAGAAGAAGGTCGGCTGTCCAAAAATTGGCTGGGTGAAGGTCTGAAGTAGCACGGCATCGGGATTAGTGTCTTGCCAGTCAACTAAAATCTCTTGTTGGGCAATTTCCCAAGTTCAGCCGCAGAAAGAGAGAAAATTTTGGCGTGACTGCAATTGCGTGTTGTAGTAACTGGGGGTACTGGCAAGAAAGATACGCCTGAGAGGCAGAATTGAGCGATTACTTGCACAATATTGGGCGTTTGTAAAGCAATATGCTGAATTCCTGCTCCGCGATTTACGTCTAAAAATTCTAATTTGGGAATTAGGTGGATGCTGGTTGATTGATTGGGAATTGGACTGCGTTATTATGCGAAACCATGACTTGGCTGTGAACGGAGCGATCAGTTTGAATTTTAAAGGCTGGTTTGGAACGAAAAATCAAAGTGTTTTGATTTACAACGGCACGCTCTAGGTCAACAGCAGCGACGTTTAGTACCAGCTGATCACCAGTAAAGTATCGGCTGCTGAGTGTTGAGTATAGGTGCTAGATATTCAGCAAAGGGCAATGGGCAATAAGACTCGGTTCATTAGTATGAGTTGGTAAAGAACCCCAAGCGGCAATTTTGCCCCCACTTATTCCCATCTTGAATTTGGTGTTGCGGTTGCAGGACTTGCTGCCCCTGCGTTAGGCTCTAGTCATTACTGCTTCCACATCTGCCACACACAAAAGCAATGTCATAACACCAGGCGGATACTGACGCAAAACTGAGCTACGGGGCTAAGTGGCGTGAGTGGTGAAGATAAAACAAATTTAACTGAACCATTTTTAACTACTTCAGTGCAGGTGTGAGAACTAATACCATTGAAGCTACTGTGAAAAACCCATTTTGGCGCACAAACCAGTCGCGCGATGCTGGCATCTTCTGCATAGAAGTGAACGTGATCAATTTTCATAACTCGGAAAAGCAGCATACCGTTTTATCTATCTCAAATCTGCCTTTTTCGCTGGATTTGTGTTATTAATCAAGAATCCTCCCAAGCTAGAAAAATAGGTAGCTTTCTGGCTGAATATTAATTTCTCACCGGCACTGCTTGCGGTTCGGCTGAAAGGGCATAAACAATTGCATTGGCAGCAGTTTCAGGGCTGAGCATTTTTTTGCGGTCTACCTTAAGTTGTACGTTGTCCCAGAAGGAGAATTTACCCACCAAAGTAGAATAGCGTGAATCCTTGATGCCAGCGCTTTTAGTTCTTCTGCCATGCACTTACTAAAACCAACTACACCAAACTTTGAGCCACAGTAAGCCGCCGCCATTGACATAGAGTTAACACCTAAAAATCCCTACTACATTGCAGATGTGACCAGATTTACGCTCTTGCATCCAGTTCAGCTGCTGTGACTGGTGTAGAACTTTTTCTGGGTTGACATCCAGCATCGCGTCTAAATCATTATTCAAGGTTACTATATGGCTTCATGACTACTGCTCCAGCTACGTTGACTAAGGCATCGATTTGACCGAACTGGGCGACGGTACGTTCCATTAGCGCGTCTACTTGCTGATGATCAGTAATATCTGTGGGAACGGTTAAGATTTGGGTGCTCTCCAGGTAGTTGGTCAGCCGGGTTCGTAATCTTTCTGCTATCTCTTGCCACCAGTACCAAATGTGCGCCAGTGCGACGGCAAGTTTGCGAGTTAATGCTGCACCAATGCCACCAGTCGACGATTACAATAACTTTGTCTTGCATATCTCTTTACATTTCTTTGTTTACCCCATAATACTGATGTCTTTATTTGATATAGGCATTAACTTGCTGGAGTATCAGGTAAAATGAGTCCTCGCTACCTAGATCCACCCTGTTAAAAGTCAAGGCAATATATATTCAAGGTGGTTGTCCTGTGCATTACCTCTGTTTGCAGTAGTCCCGTTAGCTGCACGCTTACTTCTATCGCGTATTCGAGTTCCCAGCCGACTTTAGATGCGGACTAGTGCGAATAATTAAAATAGTTAAATTTAATTAAGATTACATTCTGTTCTCTATGCAGTTCTGGACTACGGCTATTGATTGAAAACACAGCCAGAAAAAGAAGTTAATCATAACTGACTCCAAATGTATTAAAGCTAATTTGTTGTATTTGCATCTAGAGGTTACTAAACTGATGAAATTCTCTTGGAGAATACTTGTACTGTGGACATTGCCTGCTTTATAATTGGCTTTTTCTTCTGGCAGGGCGTTTGCGCTGCTAATCCTGCTTTGAGATGAGTAAGAACACTGCCAGTACTTTCGTATGACCTACGGGCGCTTTCCTGGAATACCTGGATACTGGGTCGATGACTACCGTAGATCTCATGTGAAGGTGGTCGAACAGCAATTGTGGAAGCTATTGGATCCAGACCTCGACAATCGTATCCAACGACTGCGGGTGGATCTGCCTTATAACGCTCCTGAACTAATTACCAAGCTCAGAGATGCAAATATTAGCTTTGATTCTCATCCAATTCGCAATGATGGAGCGATTTGGGGGCTATTTGGGAATCTAATTTTTCCAATTTTGTTAATTGGTGGGCTATTCTTGCTGTTCCGTCGCTCTAGTAATATTATTCCCGGCAGGTCGGGTCAAGCAATGAACTTTGGCAAATCGAAAGCCCGTTTCCAAATGGAAGCTAAGACGGGATTAAATTTGATGATGTTGCTGGCATTGATGAAGCCAAAGAAGAACTCAAGAAGTTGTGACATTCCTCAAACAACCGGAACGCTTCACTGCTGTTGGAGCGCGGATTCCTAAAGGTGTGCTGCTAGTTGGTCCTCCTGGTAAGGTAAACTTTGGTTGGCTGGCGGACGCTGGAGAAGCGGGAGTACCATTCTTTAGCATTTCTGGCTCGGAATTTGTCGAAATGTTTGTTGGCGTTGGTGCTTCATGAGTACGGATTTGTTTAAAAAAGCGAAAGAAAACGCTCCTGCCTGATCTTTATTGATGAAATTGATGCTGTGGGTAGACAGCGGGGTGCTGGCATTGGCGGCGGTAACGACGAAGAGAACAAACGCTTAACCAGCTTGTTGACTGAAATGGATGGTTTGAGAGCAATACTGGTGTGATTATCATTGCGGCTACTAACCGTCCTGATGTATTAGACTCTGCCTTACTGCGACCCGGACGCTTTGATCGGCAAGTGATGGTAGATGCACCTGATCTTAAAGGGCGACTGGAGATTTTTGAAAGTCCGGCTCGGAACAAGAAACTCGCCTCTACGGTTTCTTTGTAGCGATCGCCAGACGCACTCCTGGTTTTACAGGAGCCGATTTAGCTAACTTATTAAACGAAGCGGCGATTCTGACTGCTAGACGGCGCAAAGACGCGATTACCTTACCAGAAATTGATAATGCTGTTGACCGCGTAGTTGCCGGAATGGAAGGCACACCACTGGTAGACAGCAAGAACAAGCGACTGATTGCTTACCATGAAGTCGGACACGCTTTAATCGGCACTTTAATTAAAGACCATGACCCCGTGCAAAAAGTTACTCTTATCCCTCGCGGACAAGCACAAGGATTAACTTGGTTTACCCCCAATGAAGAGCAAGGGTTGATTTCCCGCTCTCAAATCAAAGCCCGAATTACTGGGGCTTTAGGGGGTAGAGCCGCTGAGGAGATCGTGTTTGGTTCTGGAGAAATTACGACTGGTGCCGGAAACGACCTGCAACAGATAACAGGGATGGCACGGCAGATGGTAACTAAATTTGGAATGTCGGATTTAGGTCCCTTGTCTTTAGAAAGCCAGAGTGGAGAAGTGTTTTTGGGACGCGATTGGACGACGCGCTCTGAATATTCGGAAGCGATCGCCTCTCGAATTGATGTCCAAGTCCGCGCGATTGTAGAAGATTGCTACAACGTGGCGAAACGACTGATGCGCGAGAATCGCACTGTGATGGATCGCTTAGTTGATCTTTTGATTGAGAAAGAAACGATTGACGGTGAAGAATTCCGCCAGATTGTTGCTGAGTACACTGATGTACCCGATAAGTCGCAGTATGTGCCAACTCTGTAAAATTGAGTTGGTAAAACTTTAGCTGAGAAAACAAATCAACACTCTGTTTGTAAGACTGAAAGCAGATAAGTTGATATGGGGATGGTAAACACCATTCCCATTTTTTTGTTACAAAACTTGCTCAACTAATTAAACACTAGTTACAGAGCTTTAGATAAAATTAGCAATTGGCAACGACCAATTAAAGTATGCATAAGCTCAAGGCAGATGCCGAATAATTCGGCAAGGATTTCCAGCAGCAACTACGTTTGCCGGAATATCTTTTGTCACAACACTGCCAGCACCGATAGTAGTGTTATCGCCAATAGTAACGCCGGGACAAATAATTGCACCGCCGCCAATCCAGACATTATTGCCAATCTTAACTGGCGCAGCGAGTTCTCGACCGGAAAGACGAATTTCAGGTTCTATTGGGTGATATGCCGTGTAAATTTGCACATAAGGTCCGCACTTAACATTTTCACCAATATTTACCGGATTGCCGTCTAAAATTACACAGCCATAGTTCATATATAACTGGTTACCAACATAAATATTGCTGCCGTAGTCGCAGTGGAAGGGTGGCACAATTTCAACTAGAGATTCTACTTTAGCGAATAGCTCAATTAGGATGTGCGCTCGCAATTCTTGTTCCGATTCAGTCGTAGCGTTGTACATCCTCAAAAGACGACGGGCGCGTTTACTCTCAGCAGCTAGTTCAGGATCGGAAGCTATATACAATTCGCCTGCTAGCATCTTTTGTTTTTCTGTTTTTTCCACCATACACATCATGCTTGTTGGTTGTCCTTGCACAAATTTTAATGGCATAGGGGTTGCAATCT
Source organism: Chroococcidiopsidaceae cyanobacterium YX2bin18 (assembly GCA_030446505.1). Lineage (GTDB taxonomy): Bacteria > Cyanobacteriota > Cyanobacteriia > Cyanobacteriales > Chroococcidiopsidaceae > JAHHHE01. Next base: position 102,164 of record JAUJND010000001.1, read on the forward strand.
CAGCCTGTGATTTCGGGTGATGGAGCTATATTGACGCGATGCCAAAGGCGGGCGAAGCCATCGCACTTGTTATCAGCTATTTGTTGGGATTAAGGACGAGGATTTATGATCCAACTAAACCTGTGAGGTTGATAGTTTCTATGGCTCACACTACTCTTAAACGCTTCACCCTTGCTGAATATCATCGTCTAGCAGAACTGGGATTTTTCGGTGAAGACGACCGAGTTGAGTTAATCTACGGACAAATTGTTGAAATGGCAGCTAAAGGAACCGCTGATGAAGTTTGCCTGACTCGGTTACTGCGAGAGTTACCGAAATTGGTGGGCGATGGCTTCGCCAACGCTAAAGGCGTACGCGCTACTTTACGTTGTCAATCACCTATAGTTCTACCTCCAGACAACGAACCAGAGCCAGACTTTACGATTGTGCAAAATCGCGCTGATGATTATCTCAGTTCTCATCCTGAAGCAGCAGATGCCCTACTTGTGATTGAGATTTCAGATTCTTCTTTAAGTTATGACCAAGAGGTTAAATTACCCCTTTATATCGAGATGGCGGGGGGACGCTTCCCCCCGCCACTCTCGGCGGAAGCAAGTATTTCTGATTATTGGTGATTTAACTTAATATAGAATTAACAGGATGGTTCAAGCGAACATGATCATAATTTACAGGAAGCTGCCCCCAGCGACTCGCCGCTGAAGCAAGTATTTCTGATTATTGGATATTTAACTTAATAGAGAATTACCTGGAAGTTTACAGCGAACCTTATCAAGATTTACAGGATAAGTTTGGCTATGGTGTGAAGCGTATTATTTTGTCTAATCAGGCGATCGCCCTTCCCTGTTTTCCTGATTTATTACTCGATTTGTCCAAGGTTTTTCCTATAATTGGAGTTTAAAACTGGGGCGATCACTTTCGTCTGCCTGCAAGTACATAAAGGAGTGAACTTACCAGTAGCCACCTCTAAGAAGGCGAACATACGCTCTTGTCATTATGAGACATTTTTGATTAACCTTGAGCCAGCTTTATAGTATGTAGCCAAAATAATTTAAAAAGTAGCAATATTTTATACTTAGTACTTTTAGTAAACTAAGCTCCAGATAAGGAAAAAACTATGAGTATTACTCCAAAAGGTATAAGCGTACTAGAGTTATATCGTCAATACAGAAACCAAAAATTAATTGTCAACCGTAGATATCAACGTAAGCTTGTTTGGACGAAAGCTGAAAAAGCTTGTCTCATAGAGAGTTTATTACTTAATTATCCAATTCCATTAATATTACTTGGAGTATTTAAGAGTAGTGAAGGAGAAGAAATATATGAAATCATTGATGGTATGCAAAGGCTTAATGCCATTTTCAGTTTTATCGAAAATAAGTTTACCGTAGATGAAAAATATTTTGATGTAACAAAACATCCTTTTGCTAATGAGCTTAGCCAAGCAGGAGTATTTGAACCTGTAAAGGCAGAAGAAGCTACTTTCTTTGACTCTGATGTATGTGCAAAGTTTTTAGAGTAGCCGCTTGCCGTAACAATTTACCAAGCCAATTCCATTACAGAGATTGAAGATATTTTTAATCGAATTAATTCCAATGGTAAACATCTATCACCTCAAGAAGTAAGACAGGCAGGAGTCACCACAAAATTTTCAGGTTTAGTTAGATATCTTGCTTCTGAGATTCGTGGTGATGTCTCAAGAGAAGAACTACCTTTAACTGATATGCCTGAGATTAGCATTGATGCTAAATCAATTGATCTAGGATATGGAGTTCGTGCAGAAGATACATTTTGGTGCAATCAGGGAATTATACGTATTTCTGATCTTCGAGATAGTCAAGATGAGCAGTTACTGGCAGATATAATACTTTCCATAGGATTAGGGAAACCTTTTGCTGCAAGCAAAGATAACTTTGACTATTACTATGGTAAAGGTGATGACGACAAATCAGATGAAATTGACTTAGCTATTGCAAGATATGGAGAAAATAATATCCAAAAAGATATAAAGACAGTTTTATCTCATATGAAAAATGCTATTAAAGCAGTAAAAGGGGCAAGTGATAAAAAATTTTCTAAGAGATAAATTGAGTCGTCGTTCTGGAGTAGGTAATCCAGTGAAAGAGCCTTTTTACACATTATTTATGGCTTTTTATGAATTAATTATAAAAGAATCAAAAGAACTATTTGACTATGAGCCAATATTTGCTGCTGTATCGAATTTGATTAGTAAGATTAAAATAACTGCAACTGTTACAATTGACAACAGAATTCAAAATATCAATCTTACTAAAGGTTTAATTCAAAATTACTTTAAGCATACAGATAGTCCTACTCGCAGCAGTGGATCATACGCTGTAGATTTTGAAGGTTACTTGAGACGCTCAAAAACTGAGGCTGCTAATTATGATTTTAAGCAAGGATTTTATAGCCTGGACGACAGGAATCGAAATTATGATGAGAGAAACTTAGACAAAATACTCCAAAATATTGCAGCAATGGCAAATTTGGGTAAAGGAAAGAAAGGATATATCTTTATTGGTGTATCTGATAAAGAGCCGGATACTCAACGTATTGAACAGTTAGATAAGATTACTGCTCCTCGGTTTTACTCATTTGGTATCGTGTTAATACAAATTTAACTCCTATCACATATATAAGACACACAGTATTAATGATTGAGGTCAAGGCTGGTGACGAGCCTGCATGGTACGACGGAAAAAAGCTTTATATTCGTGATGGACATGAAAAAAAGCCGCAAGAAGTCTCCGGTGAGCAGACAGCAGCCGTTTACAGTCTGTTCAAATAAATAAAGTTTAAGTTGATGACTCCCACTTCTGCAAAAACCTTGACTTTTGAAGAGTACCGATTCTACCAGGGAGAACCGGATGTCCTCTACGAAATGTTCAGGGGTCACCTGATACCAATGGCAACACCTACAGTTTTGCACACCAGTATTTGCCAATTTCTGGTTTATCAGTTTCAACGCTATTTCGGAACTCAAAATATTTCTCTAGTAGCGGCAACCACTGTTGGAGTCCGAACAGAGGAGAATTCATCTCGGATTCCTGATGTCATAGTTTGCAGTCAAAGCCTTTGGGAACAAGCCCTTAATAGACCCGGAGCAGGAGTGTTTGACTTAGGCGAAGTGCCTTTATTAGTAGTTGAAATAGCAAGTGAGAACTGGCGCGAAGACTATATTCGTAAACGTGCAGAATATGCCTTGATTGATATTCCTGAATATTGGATTGTTGATCCTAAAAAAGAACGAGTCTGGGTCTTAAGTAATCCTGAAAGCGAAGATGGCTACGAACGAACCGAGTTCAAGCGTGGACAGGAAATGATATCCATACAATTTCCAGAGTTAGTTTTATCAGTAGAGCAAGTGTTATCTCCTCCTGTTGTAGAGGAATTAATTAGGGAAGAACAAGCTCAACAAAACCAGCTTGAGCAGCGAACCGAACGATTGGCAGCTAAGTTACGTGAGATGGGAGTAGACCCTGATGCTGTCTAATTAAAGTGCCGATGCCAGAGCCACTGGCTTGCTATTCTAAACCCAATTAATCATCATCTTTCTCTCGTCGCTGGTTTCGCTTTGGCTTATCGTTATTATCCGGTTTACCACGACGTTGACGTTTGGAATCATCGTTAGCTTCGTCTGCATCTTCTTCATTAGTTGATTTAGGTTCGACGATCACAGGCGGAGAACCTGGTAGCGTGTCTACAACTACAGGTGGCGGCGTTGCATTTGCCGGAGCAGGCTGCGCTGGTGATTGGGAGTTAACGGGCGGTGTCTCGACTGGGGAGGGAGAATCGTTAGGCGCGGGTGATACTGGAATCGGGGACTCGGAAGTGCTGGGCGCTGGAGTCGGTGTTGGAACTGGTGTAGGTTGTGGCGATGCTTGTGGGGAGACGCTACGCGATCGCCTCCGAGAAGGTTGAATCGAAGTTGGCGGCGCAGTGTCACCCACCACTGGGGGCAATGTCACTTCACTATTACCAACATCTGGTGAAGTACTGCTGGGCTGAACAATAACTGGTGTAGGTTGCTGCTCAGAGTTGGAGAAAACGGCACTGAGGGCAACAGCTGCTACAGTACCGATGATCGCCAATCCTCCCCCAATTAAAAGACCACGTAATATCGGTCGTTTTGCTGATGGACGTAAAGCAACGCTTTGAGACGCGGTAGCCACGGCAACAGGTTGATGATGCTGAGGAATTAAAGCCATCGTTGCTGCTGTATTCTGCGGAGGTATTACCCCAGGCCCGACTGATTGAGGAGCAGGTAGCAGTGATAGCCACTCAGCGATCGCGCTAGGTCGAAAACGAGCCTCTACTGCCATGCCGCGCATCACTGCTTGATTAACAGCAATACTCAGTTGGGGTTGCAAATCGCGGGGGGCTGGCATTGGTACGTGATCGCGTAAACTCGCTGCAATTGGCACTTTTGCTGTTAACAAAGTATAAAGTGTTGCCGCCAAACCATAGACATCTGTTGCTGGTGTGCGGGGAGCTTGGGAGAGATATTGTTCAATCGGTGCATATCCATCCGAAACCATCCCAGTATGAGTCTGTGTTGAGCCTGGGGTAAACTCCCGCGCAATTCCAAAGTCAATCAGCACTACTTCTTGGGTGCGGGAGTGCAGAATGATATTTTGGGGCTTAACATCCCGATGTAGCAAGTTATTTTGATGCACTACCTGCAACGCTGCTCCAATCTGCCGGATGTAGTGAATTGCCGTTTCTTCTGGCAAAGGATGGTTAGGAAACACAACCATATCCAGAGTTTGACCAGGAATATAATCCATCACCATGTAAGGCAGCTGATCTTCAATGAAAAAGTCGCTGACCCGAACAATATTGGGGTGGACACACAAAGCCAAGCGTCGCGCCTCATCCTGAAAGGAGCGCTGGAACTTGACAAACTCAGGATCTTGCCGCAGCAATTCATTGAGCGTTTTAATCACTACTGGCTGGTTCAAATATTGATGAGTAGCTTTAAATGTAATGCCAAAGCCACCCCGCCCTAGTTCCTGCTCCAGGGTATATTTTCCACGCTGCAATGTTTTACCAACTAGCATATTTATCCAACAACTAATGCAACCACAACTCCCAACTCATTTTGCCTGTTTCTATTGAATGCCTTTAGCCTTTTATCTGAACTTTGGCCAAAAAGGATTGGCTCAATAAGTATATTCGAGTACAAAAGTGTAAAACTTACCTTGAAATAGTTTTTATTCAACAATCAGTTTCTTTCAACCGTGATATAGCCCAAAAATTTACATTGCGGCACATCTGGTTCCAAAGATAACACTTTGGCATACATCCAGGTTATTCAGCCAAAGTCCAACGGTTATTGAGGCTTTATCCCAAATTAGAATATGAGAATTAATCTCTAAGCCGTCGTAGGAGAAGTGGACAACATAAGACGCTGGCTTTCAACCTTGTCCACCCCGTTATAGAATTGGTTTCGGCGAACACTTTTCCGTTGGTAATATAACTTAGGCGATTCTCTGTTTGTTCGACCAGTCAGGAGTAATACATGAATCTCTCTATTGGTGACACATTCGTAAAAATAGCTTCTACCTTATTTATTGCCGTAGCTGCCATGTTCACGGGTTGTGCCTCAGATCCCAGTTCGCGCTCAGTGCAGGATTCTACACAGGTAAAAGAGACGCAGCCAGGACAGGTAAAAGAGACACAGGCGGGACAGGTGAAGGAGACGCAGTCGGGTCTGGCATCCTTTATTAGCGAGGCATTTCAGGGAAGGAAAACTGCTAGTGGCGAAATTTTTGATAAAAACGAGCTTGTAGCAGCGCACCCTTCATATCCAATGGGTACAGTTATGCGCGTAACAAATTTGGAGAATCAGCGTGTAGTTGAGGTGCGGATTAACGACCGAGCCTCCACAGCGAATCGCGAGTCAGGTCTTATCATTGATCTGTCACCTATAGCTGCGGAGAAACTGGGGTTTGTTAAGGACGGTAAAGTGCGTGTCCGTACCGAGGTGCTTGAATGGGGAGACAAACGTCGGGGTTAGAACGTAACATCGAATGCCATCGTTAATTCTGAGCTTGAATAAAAAGTGTGATAGCTAAAGCCTGGAGTTATTTAAGGGTTAGTAGGTTTGCGATCGCAATAAAGATGACTTAACACGAGTTAACAAGTAAGGGTTAAATGCTTCTCGATATACTTAGGCTAAATTAGCATTTAGGTCTAGTTTAGATCTAAGATCCAATTCTTCAAAACCGTTGACCAATACCAAATTGCAGCCTACTATCTCCTTGGTCATTAATGCCAAAGTCAGCTCTAATTAATCCAATTGGTGAGTCTAGCCGCACCCCAACTCCGTAGCCAAAACCAGTCCCTGGTTTCCCGCGTACCACCCCAGGTTCACCCAAAATCGTATCACCAGAGCCTAAGTCTGATGCAAAATCTGCAAAAACTGCACCGCCGACAAAATTAAAAATTGGGAAGCGGTACTCCGCCGAGGCTAATACATAAGAACGTCCACTACCGACATTACCAGTTTCGTAGCCCCGTACAGAATTAATGCCGCCCAAGTTAACAGCTTTATATGGCGGCAAATCACCAATTGTTGTGCCTCCCTGGATATTGAAGGCTAATACTTCTAATTTTCCTAGCAATTGTACAGGGAAATACTGGCTATAGCTCGTCCACAGCCGAGTCATTAAAATATTGCCTTGACCAAGCGGAATTGATTGTTCCGTGCTGAAACTAAGCACTGAGCCTTGAGTGGGATAGAGGGTATTATCTCGTTGATCTTTTGTTGCTGTAAAAGATAATGTAGTTAAGTCGTCAATGCCATTACCACTGAAAGAGAGAGGATTTCCTAATTTATCTACTGGGGAAATTTCGCCATCGCGATCGCGGATACTCGTGCGCGTATAGTTCAAACCCAATGATGTTTGCCAATCATCAATCGGACGCTGCAAGGTGATACTGCCGCCAAATTGTTTTTCCCGAACCCTATCATCATTAAGCAGGTCAATTCCATCAAACGTTTCAGAAATCCCGCTAGAGTTAAATGCCTTAATTTGATAACCCAGGCGATCTGGGTTACTAGGGCGATAAGCACTGGTAAAACTAGTCCCAAACTGTAAGTCACGCAGGCTTGCTTGGACATCCACGCCCAAGTGTTGGTTGACTCCGCCTACATTCTGATCTTTATAGCTTACCGTACCAAAAATCCCATCCTGGTTGTAACCGCTACCCAATTTGACTGCATTCGCCGGAATTTCGCTTAAGCTGTAGATAATATCAACTTTGCTGGGATTTCCTTCTAGAGCTACTTTGATATTTTGAAATAATCCCAGCTGATAGAGATGCTGCAAGTCTTGTTGCATTAAGTTTTCTTGGAAAACCTGACCTGGCTTAACCTTTAGCTCACGGCGCAGGAAGTCTTGCTGAGTACGACCTTGAATTGGCTTCCCGCCTTCATTAAAAAAGTGGAATTTTACATTGTTTACAACTCCTTCAGCTACCAAAAGCGTAAGCACCCCGTCAAGGCTAGGTTGTACCGATAATACCCGTGCAAGTTTATAGCCGTTTTGAGCATACCAATGATTAATCTGTGCCACACTTTGGCTAATAGCAGCCGGACTAATGGGATTGCCTAGCTGTGGTTTGAAGCTGTTGAGAGCTACATCTAGAGTTAGCGCCTTTGCTTGAGAAAGTTGGAGCGAACGCACTACCACAGGTTCTAATTGATAAGCTACGCTTAACCCTGATGGCTTACTACGACTGGTCACACGCGCTTGAGCCACTAGACCCGTAGCTAAAATTGCCGCTACATCACTTTGCATCTGACTTTCGCTCGTTTCTCCACCAACACGGGTCTGAATTACTTTGCGAACACTCTGCTCTAGATCCTCACTTACTCCGACGATCTGTACCTCGGTTGCTGTAACAACTAAATCATTTGCCGGAGGGACTAAGACTGATGTTGGCGATTGGTTATTAATTGAAATCTGAGTTCGGCTAATTTCAGCACGATTTGTTACAAGCTGGTTAAGTATTTGCGGTTGAAAGTTAGTTGATAGTGTTTGATTTGAGGTGCTAATGGCGGCATCTTCTGTTGGTGCTACAACTTGGTAGTCCTGATAATACTGCACGTCGCTGCTTTGAGCGCTTTGGACAACGGTTGATTGAGATTGTTGAGCCTGTATTTGTACTACCTTATTTAATTGTTTGGGTGCTTGCATCCTAGGGCTAGCGTAGGTGTTTGCACTTGCCTTCGGCATCGCTGGATGATTTAAATTCAACCAAGTAAGGGCAGTTAAAGTAAAAATTGCAGTACCAGAAACACGCATGGAATTAGCCCGATCAATATCAATTAGCAGATAGATTTCAGGGGTTAGCGGATGTTACCCAATACTAACCCCAACTACCAACCTGCAAGCCATTTATTGCTATAAATCAAAAGCACGTTCCTTGTTATTTTTTTTGTTTCTGCATGACCTTATCAGCGTTTTCCTCAACCTCCAATACTCCTAGATTGCACTTACTTTGCCTCAGTAATGGACATGGAGAGGATATGATTGCCGTCCGTATTTTGCAGGAACTACAGCAGCACTCAACGCAGATTAATATTGCTGCTCTACCCCTAGTTGGCGAAGGACGAGCTTACACCCAGCTAGGTATTCCCTTAATTGGCTCAGTGCAAGCTATGCCTTCTGGTGGTTTTATTTACATGGATGGGCGACAGCTAGTGCGCGATGTCCGTGGTGGCTTACTTAAATTAACCCTATATCAAATTAAAGCGGTACGTCGATGGGCGCGTTCCCAGATACCAAAAAACGAAAATAGAGGAAATTTAGAGGTAGCAAATATTGTACAGATGTTCTTTCCCTGGATAAGCGGTGCTAACTACGCCTTTATTGGCACGGCAAAATCAGAATATTATCTCCGAGATGAAGCTGGAATTTTACCAAGGCGATCGCTTTTTTAACTCTTTTGAAGGCTGGTCAGGTTCGGTTTACCTTCCTTGGGAACGTTGGCTGATGCTGAGTTCACGCTGTAAAGCAGTTTTTCCTAGAGACTCACTAACAACAAAGACGTTACAAAAATGGTCAATCCCAGCTTTTGATTTGGGTAACCCGATGATGGATCAATTAGATGCAGTCAACCCACCGCCAATGTTCTACAGTTCAAATAATACAGAGCGCCAGAACAAGCGCGATTGCTCACTATTGTCCTCCTCCTGGTTCCAGACCGCCGGAAGCTTACGCTAACTGGCAGCAAATTATGGTTGCAACAAAACAGCTTTGGGCGATACATTCTCAGAGCGATCGCTATTATTTTGAAGCGCGATCGCACCTAGTTTAAGCCTAGAACCTTTATGCCAAATTCTTGTAAATGCTAATTTTATCCAAGTAAGCAGCGAATTACCATTTCCCGACCCTGAAGCCTTGACATTTAAGCATAAAAATGCGTCTTTAATTCTTAGCCAACACGCTTATAATCATTGCTTGCAGCTTGCAGACATAGCGATCGCAATGGCTGGGACAGCGACAGAACAATTTGTTGGATTAGGTAAACCAGCGATTACATTTCCAGGCAAAGGTCCTCAATTTACTTACGCTTTTGCTGAAGCGCAAACCCGTCTCCTAGGTTCATCATTAATTCTTTTAGATCAACCAACTCAAGTTGCAGATACAGTGCAGTCCCTGCTACGCGATCCAGATAGACTACAGTTAATTGCTGAAAATGGCTGGCGGCGCATGGGTAAGCCAGGAGCCGCCCGTCGCATTGCTGCTTGTTTACTGGAAAGATTTGAGCAAAGCTAAGTTTATCTGGCGTTGCTGTTATGTACAATTGCCCCCTTACTTCCAATTTTGGGAAAACAAAACCTCAAAGTCCTCAAAATTGGCATATATAGAAGACGAGAAGAATGCCCTTCTTTAAAACATTCATTGTTCACAGCAACACTGTTTATTTAAGCTGTCTCAGATACTCAGTGGATTTATCAACCTTTAAGCGCTACCTGATTAAGCACGTGTAAGTGTAAAATTTGTGTATTAAATAAATTGCGCTGTGTAACAATACCTACCAAATCAGAGTTGTGTCTCTTACTAAGGATAGAGTGACAAAAATTCAAAAAACAGCACCAGTAATTGCTACAATCCTAAAGACTGAAGCTGAACGTTAGCAAAAGTATTTCACTGCTAACCGATGTAGTGAAGTAATTTAGCCCGTAAATTAAACTTAAGAATTATTAAGAAGTTCTGGGCTAGTGACGTAAGTACTAGTTACAACCTCGAAGTTGTGCCACACATCGTTAATTTCTCTAACTATTAAACGTATGAACTCCGCAAATCAAAGCACATTTGCCTAATTTCAGTTCACGGCGATCCCGCGATTGAAATCGGTAAAGAAGAAGCTGGGGGCAAAATGTTTACGTGCGCTACGTGGGTGAGGCACTAGCCCAACTTGGATGGCAAGTTGATATGTTTACCCTTTCGAAAAGCGAATGCCGACCAACAAACTATAGTTGAACATTCCTCTAACTGTCGCACAATTCGCTTAACTGCTGGTCCTGAAGATTTTGTGCCCGGGATAATATTTTTGGATATGCACCAGAGTTTGTGGAGCAATTCTTGAATTTTCAACAGCAATCGGGGATTAAATATGACTTAGTTCACACAAATTATTGGATATCTAGCTGGGTAGGAATGCAGCTAAAAAAAATCCAGGGTAGTAAACAAGTTCATACCTACCACTCATTAGGCGCAGTTAAATATAAGTCAGTCTCCACAATTCCTTTGATCGCTAAAACTCGTTTAGCGGTTGAGAAAGAAGTGTTGGAAACAGCAGAGCGAATTGTAGCGACTAGTCCGCAAGAAAAACAACATATGCGATCGCTCGTTTCCACTAAAGGCAACATTGACATCATTCCCTGCGGCACAGATATTCATCGTTATGGCTCCATTTCACAGGAACAAGCAAGAGCCGAATTGGGAATTGACCCAGGAACCAAAGTTGTATTTTATGTCGGCAGATTTGACCAGCGAAGGTATTGAAACCCTTGTTCGGGCAGTAGACAATCAAAGCTACGTGGCAATGCAGACTTAAAAAACTAATTATTGGCGGTGGTAGTCGTCGATCACAGTGATGGTATGGAGCGCGATCGCATTGAAAGTATTGTTGCCGAACTAGGGATGAGTGATTTTACTCGTCTTCCCTGGTCGTCTCGGTGATGATGTTCTGCCTACTTCTCAGCAGCCGATGTATGCGTAGTTCCTAGCCACTGAACTTTTGGTCTAGTAGCAATTGAAGCAATGGCAAGTGGCACACCAGTAGTTGCAAGTGATGTAGGTGGACTTCAATATACTGTTGTCCCTGAAGAAACAGGCTTGCTTGCTCCACCAAAAGATGAAGTCGCATTTGCGGCAGCAATTGACCGCATTCTCCTAGACCCTACTTATCGAAATAAGTTAGGTCAAGCAGCAAGAAAACGGGTAGAAACTAAGTTTAGTTGGGAAGGTGTTGCTGAGCAACTTAGTGAACTGTATACTGATTTGGCTCAATCGGTCGAAGTTCCGATTAGTAAAACAGCTTTTGTAAGTGCATAAAAAGTAGCTTAGAGTGTTGAGTATAAATTAGTATGTCTAGCTGAGAACTTAATCCTCAGCACTCTAAACTAATCTGACACTTCTAGAACCAAAAACCCGAAAAGCGATTAGTACTTCTGACTTGTGGCAACAAAGTTAATTAGCAAATAAAACTTACCTGATTAACAGCAACTCCCTGGCTTCACGATAGCAATATTTAGAATCTTGCAAGCTAGCTTTCTTTATCTGAATAGCTGGAGGGATTAGTACCTTAAAGCCATATCTCTCAATTATTGTTAGTGTAGAGCCATGCTACTAACTGCTGAACTGCTGCTGCAATATCAACGCTGTAAGCGACGGGCTTTTAGATACTCATGGCGATCAAAATTCGCGCGATTCTCCTAGTGAGTTACTGCTGAAACTACAAAAAGACAAAGCTTGCTCATCAAAAAAATGTTCTAGCACAGCAGACTTATCAGCAACCAGACTACCTAAAAGGAGACTGGGGTGCAGGAGCAAAAGTTACTGTGGGACTGATGCAGCAGGGGGTTGAATGCATTTACAAAGGAGTGCTTTTAGCTACCCATTCTCAAGAATTAACTCTGCTTAGTCGTCCAGCTTTACTGATTAAACAGCCAGGACAGTCGCGCTTTGGAAATTGGGTTTACGTTCCGGCTCAGATTGAACTAGGCAAGCGTCCTAAGCTGGAATATCAAATTGTAGCAGCGTTTCACGCTCAAGTTTTGGCAACGGTACAGCAAGCCGAACCAGAGACAGCTTGGCTACTATTACGCCGAAAAGAAGCTTACGCGGTGTATCTGCCAAAATGGATACCGCAGATGCAACGCAAGAGGAGAGTGTATTCAAACTTTAGAATCAATCCAAGCGCCGGAAGTATTCATCAGCCGTCAGCGGTGCAGCCTTTGTCAGTGGTTTACTCAGTGTTATGCTTCCGCCAAATCAGAGCAACATCTCTCTTTTGCCAGGGTGAGCGTTTCAGCCGTTATACCCTACTGCAAGCACGAAATCTTACCCTAGAATCCCTCGCTAATACTAGCCCAGCTTGAACTAGAAATTTTGGAAGGATTTGATAGTGAAGTAGCTCAAAAGCTAGTGTTACAAGCTCAATCTATCGTAAAGATCACCCAATTCTCCTACCTTTGGTAATGCCTACACAGAAAGACAAGGAGAAGCTTCGAACTTTATTTTGATATTGAGGCAGAACCAGATTTAAATTTAGATTATATGCTGAGGAGTTTTAGTTATTGACCGCCGAGCTAAAACAGAAACATTCTATTCTCTCTTAGCAGAACGACCAGAAGAGGAAGAAATTAATCTGGCAGCAATTTCTTAATTTAGTTTGGCAATATCCCTTAGCACCAATTTTTCATTTCTGTTCCTACGAAGTCGATACTGTTAAACGATTGGCGAGGCTTTACCGCACTCAAAAGAGCAGGTTCGACCCCTACTAAAACGCTTTGTGGATGTGTATCAGCAAGTAACGCAAACAGTAGCGCTGCCCGGTTGAAAGCTATGCTTTAAAATCAATTGCCCGGTGGCTAGATTTTGAGTGGCGTGATCCCCAAGCTAATGGTTCGCAATGTATCTATTGGTATGACCAGTGGTTAGAAACAGGCGATCGCACATTCCTCGATATTATCCAACGCTACAACGAAGATGACTGCCGCGCCACCCGCCATGTTAAAGATTGGCTAAGGCAATTTTGTCCAAGATACTTACCCTTTAAAACTTGTTTAAAGAGTGCCTTAAAACTCGCTTGAAAGTTGACAGGACTTACGCAGTTGGACGCAATAATGTCATTCTGAGCGGTAGCGAAGAATCTCTGGGATGCTTCACTGCGTTCAGCATGACATTCAACTGCGTAACTCCTAATTGAGGTAAGCTGATAACACTAAAAGCTGTGGAACTTTTTAGTATTCCACAGCCTTTAGTACGGTGTGAGAGTGTTAACTCAACTCTATTTTAAATACACGTAAGCAGTAAAAAGATATTGGTAACAGTTTTGGTAACCAGCCTAAAGCACAAACTTAGTTTTTAGTTTCCAAAACACTCAGTTGCTTAACCTGACTTGCCCAATCTTTACTTGGGGATTTGCTAGATAAAGCACTACGGGGTATCACTCGTAAAACTTCCTCCACTGTTGTTAATCCACTTGTCACCTTGTCAATCGCCGCGACACGGAACGAGAGCCAAATCAGTTTCTCTGAGATATCTTTGTAGCTGAGTCATTGTGCCTTCGTAGATCAGTTCCTGCACTGTATCATCAATGTCGAGCACCTTCCACGATCGCCTCCCGCCCCAGATAGCCAGAATTAAAACACGCATTACAGCCACGACCGCTGCCATCCTTCTGGTCGAAACTGCTCCCGCTCCAAGCCCAGCACCCGTAAATCTGCCTCAGTTGGGGGTGTAGGGTTCGGCACAGTGAGCACAGACCCGACGTACTAGCCGTTGTGCCACAATTCCCAGCAAAGCATCACTTAATAAGCCAGGGTCAGGTCCAATATCCTTGAGCCGCGGAATTGCCTTAACCGCATCATTTGTGTGCAGCGTCGTAAACACCAAATGTCCTGTTAACGCTGCTCTGACTGCGGTTTCTGCTGTTTCTGCATCTCGGATTTCCCCTAGCATAATGATGTCTGGGTCTTGGCGCAAAAATTGCTCTTAAGCCCGCAGCAAAGGTCATCCCTGCGGCTTCATGTACCTGGGTTTGCGTAATTCGCGGCAGGATATATTCTACTGGGTCTTCTACCGTTACAACATTAACGTGTTCCTTGGCGACGGCTTGGAGACTTGTGTACAGTGTGCTTGTTTTCCCCGAACCAGTTGGTCCGGTGAGAATGATCATCCTTGGGGTTGTCCGAGCCAGGATTTGTATATTGGTAAGGTTTTGGCGGAAAAACCGAGTTTATCTAGTTGGGAATAGGGATTTTTGGCGCGGTAGTAACCGAATTACAGCTTTTTCGCCGCCGACACAGGGAAGGGTACTGACGCGCATATCCATGCCTACTTCTACCTGGTCAGTGGAAGTATATTGTTCTTCAATCCGACCATCTTGGGGGCGACGGTTTTCTGAGATATCCATCTTACACACATGACTTTGAGGGCGACGATCACACGGCGGCTCAATTCAATGGGCAATGTGGTGATGTCGCGCAATACGCCATCTATGCGATAGCGGACTCTTAAGCCTTCTGGCATTGGTTCAAGATGAATGTCACTAGCGCGGTTGCGTAATGCACCGCTAAGTAATGTTTTAATCCGACCAATTTGATCAGCTTCTTTAGAAAGGTAGATTTCTGTCGTTTCAGTGATGTTTTCTTGCTCTTGTTGCCCAGTAATCGGATTTGCTAGTGGGGTAGAGCTAAGGCGGTTATTATTCAGGTTTTGGCTGTGAAAACCAGGCGCGATAGCTCTTATCCGAAATCGGAATAATTTTAATTTCACTGCCTGTGCGATCGCGCAATTCTTTAATAGCTTCAGAAGATAGATCTACAGGGCTTCCCAGGTAGTAACAACCACGCCACAGTAGCAAGGGAATTGCTGGGGCAAAGAATTTTTGTCTTGAAAATGGCGCAAAAATCTACTACTGACTTCCCGATCAAGCAGAGCCTGGTTAACAGTTCCTTGCTCGTCTACCATGAGCGAGAGCGCTTCTTCACAGCTAAGTTCTTGCTTTTTTAACCGTTGCCAAGTCGAGATAGTAGGGGGTTGCATAATTGTGCAATATAGAAATTTAGTAAAATTGATCGATTTAGGTGCGTAAAAGCTACAAACAGCGCTACAAATTTCCTAGACTTAGGCGAGTTTTGTGCGGCAATCTTTACACACGAGTTTTTGGGACAGCACACCGAAAACTTGATGATGATTTGCTTTCGCTAATCGCAAAGCTTTTCAAGGTAACTTTAGTGTAACAAATCTACAAACTAAACTTAACGCTGCCTCTACTCTCTATCCAAGAGGAATTTTACTGATAAGTTTCGTAGGAACTTAATATTGTCGTCAAGTTATTTCAGTAAATGTACAGTGGTAGGCGCAAGTGGAGCTTCGAGATTAGCTCAAGCTTCCCGCGATTCTGGTGGAGTTGAACTAATTTCTGATAGACTGCGTTGCAATAGATTGATGCCAAGCTCTACGCTTAGATTATTAGCTGAGTAAAAGAAATAAATATAAGGCGATCGCCCTTTACAAATAGACTTTTGTAACGAAAACAAAGTCGTTTACTGAAAAACAAAGTTCAACATTGCCATATCAAGATTTTCAGCCCTTATCAGCTGGGGGCAACATAACAGTACAAGTATTTATCTAAATTACCCAGATTAGGTTATTCAGATTTTGTCTATCTAATCAGCTAGAACAGTGTAGTTAGGCAGACGAAGGGTCAGGGCTAGTGCTACCGCCACTTGAAGTCGCATCAATAATTGCATTAAGCGGTTTTGATACACCTGTATTATTCTTCTAAACCCTTCTCATTTATGCCTAATATGCTAAGCGAACACCACTGAGCTAGAAGTTATCAACAGCCGCCGAATTTGGTGCAGCTGATAGTTCACCCGATTTCGGCGGGCGTTTTACTGCTTTCGTCTTGTATCGAGTTAGCGTGAGGTTATCTGCGGGGAGTTGCCACCATAATCCTCTAAGTTTTTTCCACCAAATAAGACAATAACAGGTTTGTAATTTCTTGCTGCAACTGTCCATCACTCAATAATTCTGGGCGATCAATAACTGCTGCATGAGTCAAGGCTTCAACCGCCCGCTCTAAAATAAATACGGTCAAATCAAGGTTTTGCGGCTGAATTTGGTCGCGATGAAGTTCTAGGTAAGCACGAAGCAAAGCCGTAAACTGAGCTTCTGCATTAGTATTGTTGATGCGAGGCACTTGCTCGTTTAACACTTTATGCAGCATTGGATCGACAGCATGAGCCGCAATACAGGCTTCTACTAACTCGTGCAAAACAACTTCGATTGGCGCATTGAATAGATCTTTCAGCTTTGATTCAATAATTGCCATCATTGTGTTGACATGATGTTCAGCCAGCGAGGTGATCAACGCTTCCTTACTCGGAAAATATTGATACAGCGAGCCAATGCTTACTCCAGCTAGCTCTGCAATTCGATTTGTAGTTGCTCTGTCGTAGCCTTCTTGAGTCAAAATACGAGCAGTTGCAGTCAAAATGGCATCAACCGTGATTTTAGATCGGTCTTGTTGCGGTAATTTACGGGGTGTTGTGCTTTTGCGAGGCATCTGGGTAAGGGAATCAAATGCGAGTTGATGGAAGTGAACGACGAGCATAAAATATGAGTTATAGCTCACATTTTACCAAGATATTCAAATGATTTTAGTTACTGGCGCAACTGGGAGTAACGGTACAGAGATTGTAAAGCGTCTCGCAACACGAAACGTTCAAGTACGCGCTCTGGTTCGCAATCGGGAGCGAGCCAGTGCGATACCAACTTCAATGGTTGCCAACGGCATCGCATTTCCCAACGTCGAAATGGTCGAGGGTGACTTTGATCTCCCCGCGACTCTGCTCGACGCACTTGCTGGTGTGAAACGTGCATTCCTCCTCACAAGCTCATCAGAACGCGCGGAAGTGCAACAGATCGCGTTCATTGATGCAGCGCGGCAAAGTGGTGTAGCGCACATTGTGAAACTGTCGCAGTTCGGAGCCAACGCTAGCTCGCCTGGGCGCTTCCAGCGTTATCATGCAGCAGTCGAAGCAGCGCTCCAAGCATCAGGTATGGCATATACGTTTCTCCGCCCCAACCTCTTCATGCAAGGCTTGTTAAACTTCCGCTCGACGATCGCGACTCAAAGCGCCTTCTACGCGGCGGCTAGCAATGCGAAAGTAAGCGCGGTTGACGTGCGCGACATTGCAGAAGTAGCCGTGGCTGCACTGACAGAAGCTGGGCATGAGGGAAAGATTTACGAACTCACTGGTCCGCAAGCGCTTACTCATGCCGAGATGGCAGAACACCTCTCCACTGTGCTAAATCGTCGGATTGCGTTTGTTGATACTTCGCCCGAATCCATGCATGACGCTTTACTCAGTGTTGGTTTCCCCGTCTGGCAAGCAGACGGACTCCTTGAGGAGTACGCACTTTATCGGCGCAACGAGGCAGCAGCGGTCATGTCCGGTGTACATCAGGCGATCGGTAAAGATCCGCGCAATTTTGAGGCATTCGCCCGCGACTACGCAACGATGTTTAGCTAACAGGTGTCGCCCCTGTCTAACTCAGAGGAGGTAAACAGTAGAGAAGCAGAGTTGTTACTCGCTTCGGGAAGGCTTGGTTCTTGGATTTAGATTGAGTGGATGCTGCTTAACAAATATGCTGGAGCGGCGAATTAAGGTTTTTCGCTTCGCTTACTGGGCGCAACTTCAACACAGGCGCAATATCCAATCCTGTAAAATCCAGATTGCAACATCATTTGCTTTGATCATGCAAAATCAAGAGTCATCTATTGTTTTTGACCAAGAACGTGCTTCTTCCTACGACAAAAGATTCGCTAAATTGGCTCCGTTGCGCGACGCACTTCATTTGCTTATCCGCTTTGTACTTGCCGAACTTTCTACCAATGCGCGGATTCTCTGTGTCGGCGTGGGAACTGGCTTGGAATTGATTTATCTCGCCCAAACATTTCCACAGTGGCAGTTTACGGCGGTAGAGCCTGCGGCACCGATGCTTGACATCTGTCGCCAACGCGCCGAAGAGTGTGGCATCGTGTCACGTTGCACCTTTCACGAAGGTTATCTCGATTCACTGCCCGCATCGCCCTCCTTTGATGCGGCGACTTGCCTTCTGGTTTCTCACTTCTTTATGCAGCAAGATGAGCGGCGCAACTTTTTTAGTCAAATTGCTTCACGACTTTGCCCTAATGGATATTTGGTCAGTGCTGATCTGGCTTCCGATATGTCCACTTCAGCCTACCAAAGCCTTCTTGAAGTTTGGCTACGAACGCTGAGGTATTCCGAAGTGCCTACTGAGGAAGTTGAAAAGTTTCGTGCTTCTTATGGTCGGGATGCTGCTGTGCTACCGCCACTTGAAGTCGAATCAATAATTGCATCGAGCGGCTTTGATACACCTGTATTGTTTTTCCAGACCCTTCTCATTCATGCCTGGTATGCGAAGCGAACTCTACTGAGTTAGAAGCGATCAACAGCAGCCGAACAAGGCGCTGCACTCGACAACCGGAAGCTTAGTCGTTAGGCTGCTGGTTAGCAGGTGAGGGCGCAACCAAAAGATTGTTGGTGAGTGTTCAATACGAGTTAGATGAAGATAGTTTTGCACTCGGCAAATGGTGTTGTGTAGCGGAAAGTTGTGCAACCATCTCGGCACGAGACGAAACCTCAAGCTTACGAAACATCCGCTTCAAAGCCTGCTTCACAGAATTTTCAGTAATCCAAAGTTTATTTCCAATTTCTGCATTGGTTCGTCCTAAAGCAACCAATTCTGCAATTTGCAACTCACGAGGCGTTAAGCGATTAGTTCTAAACGGTTGGTGCTGTGGTTCCTTCAGAGTTGCGCTTTGCGTGAATCGCACTGTTGCAGTCCTAACCGACAAGTGCAAACAGATGCCACTCAAATCAGCTAAATTTTGGCTATCAAAGCCAGGCATTGACTTTTCACGGGTGCAAGCCACTGCACCTACTAATTGACCGCGATCAATGATCGGTCCTGCCATCACATGCCAATGATCAGGACGGGGACAAATGATTGACCACGCCTTGGGGGATGTAACCAATCCTTCATGGACAGGCGTATGGCGCTCTGCTAAGTAACGTGCAATAGGATTATGAACGACCGATAACGCGACTTTTAGTATCTGAAGATTGCGACCAGCTAAAAGCTGCTCGAAGAAAAAGATCCCCGATCGCTTGGCTGCAAAATAATCACCAAATTTTGGCACGACTTGCGATCGCAACTCGATTTCATCCTATAGCTGGTAAAAGGCTTCAAATAAAAGCTGAAAGGAACATGTCATAGTGGAGCAAAGAGAACTAGATCCAGGACTGGGCGCAGTGGGTTGCCACTCCTAGTATAAGGATAGATTTTATGGCAATCGCCATTAGGAGACGAATTCATGACTCACTCACAAAAGCACATCATTGGTTTGGTAATTTATCCAGGCATGACGGCACTTGATATTGTGGGACCCCAGCAAGTTTTTAGTGCGCTTCCCAATGTCCAGATCCATCGCATCTGGAAAACGCTAGACCCGATTAAAACCGATGATGGAATGATGATTTTGCCTGATACTACCTTTGAAAATTGCCCGCCCTTGGACGTTATCTGTGTCGGCGGCGGCTTAGGACAGATGACAGTAGTAGACGATCCAGAGGTGCTTAAATTTCTCCAGCAGCAGGGTAGCACCGCAAAGTTCATCACCTCTGTGTGTGGTGGGTCTGAGTTTTTGGCGAAGGCAGGACTGCTACAAGGCTATCGAGCGGCTACTCACTGGATGGTACGTGAACAGCTAGCAGGATTGGGAGTTGAGGTCGGAACAGAGCGAGTAGTAATTGACCGAAATCGCATGACTGGTGGGGGTGTTACGGCAGGCATTGATTTTGGTCTAACGATTGCTGAAGTGCTTTGTGGTGAGGAAACCGCCAAGATCGCTCAACTATTGATGGAGTACGATCCAGCCCCTCCATTCGATGTCGGTTCACCCGAAAAAGCGGGAGCTGAGTTGGTCAGTAAGGCGATGGCATATGCTACGGGAACATTGGGTTTAGAAGTGAAATAGGCAAATCTATAGGCAGCGTGTCACCTTTTTGACAAGTTATTTCAAAAAAGTGACACGCTCTAATCTCCAAAATTCATCTTCAAGAATAATTTCAATCATGAATATTTATTTTCACTCTGAGCGATCGCAACTATCTGGACACTGGACTCAAATTGGCTTTCTTGCGATCGCTGTGCTGTTTAATCTTTGCCTGGTTGCTCAACTGCTGACGGTTGGATTAGCAGTTTTCTATAGCCCTACTTGGTGGAGCATTCACGTTTGGCTTGTTCGCGGATATAGTGGATTGGCTGTATTTCTTTTAGCAGGGCTTCTGATCAGTCCATTTCCTCGAAAAATACAAATGCTTACAGGAGGTCTAATAACACTACTCATTCTGCAATTCATCACGATTCACCTAAATCATCCCTTACCTTTAGGCATACTCCACCCGCTAATTGGCTTTACATTGTTTAATGCCTCGACAACCTTGGTTCATCGAGTATGGCGTGTAGTATTTAACGAGTCAGATGCTGTGACATCTGCTGAACCTTACCCCAGTATATCTATCAAAAAATAATGACAATGCAAAATAAAAAGATTTGGAGTTCCATAAAACCCCAAATCTTAGAATAAATCATTAATTAATCAGCAACGGCTATAAAGTCAAAGATTGAGCATTTGTCTCAATCAACTTTGCCAAATCTTGCAAGAAGGCAGCAGCAGTTGCTCCATAGATAATTCGGTGGTCACAAGTAATATTGACCTGCATTTGTTGGCGCACACCGATCATGCCCTCACTTGCTACCACTTGCGATCGGGAAGCACCGATCGCTAAAATTGAACCTTGTCCAGGTGGCAAAATAGCATCAAATCGATCTACGCCAAACATTCCTAAATTCGACAGGGTAAAAGTGCCACTGTTGTATTCTTCTGGTTGCAATTGTTTAGCTCTAGCGCGGTCTACTAATGCTTTCCAGTTACGCGACAGCGAATAAATATCTAGCTGGTCTGCATTCTGCAACACTGGCGTAATCAGTCCCCCGTCTTCCATTGCTACCGCCACAGCAATATTAATGCCAGCACGATACACAATTCCCTGCTCTGAATAGCTGGCATTTACTAAAGGATGTTTTTGCAATGCCATCGCTACCGCTTTTGCCAGTAGTGCCGTCATCGTAACGCCCTTAGACTTAATCTGCTTGTAAAGCTTATCCAACTCGTCAGTAGTAATCGTATAACCCACATGGAAAGTCGGCACCTGTAAACTAGCTACCATATTTCGCACTACTGCATTTTGCAGCGTGTTCAGCGGCACCACTTGACCGGGGGCAGTGGCAACGGGGGTTGGGGTAGGTACTGGGGCAGTCTTTACCGCTGGTGCAGCAGGTGGAGCAATGGGTGTTGTTACTGATGCAGGTGCGGGTGCAGCGGGGGCTTTCGCTGTCGATGTCGCAGCGGTACTAGGTTTGCCCGATGCAGCCTCTACATCTTCGGCAACAATCCGACCATGAGGTCCACTTCCTTGCAAGGTACTTAAATCAACTTTTAGTTCCTTCGCCAACTTTCGGGCGCGGGGTGAAACCATAATCCGTCCATTGCCGGAGTTTGCACCGTTTGGCTGATCGGTTACAGGGGTGGCTGAAGGCGTTTCGACTGTGGCTGAGACATCGGCAATTTGTCCTGGAGAGGTGGTAGCTTCTGTACTAGCGTCGGAGCCGCCAGAAGCTTGTTGATGGGCAGTTTCTATTTCTGCTTCCGTTTCTGCTACCAAGGCGATCGCCGCTCCCACAGGTGCGGCTTCACCAGCTGGAACGAGGATTATGGCAATGTAGCCCTCGTAAAAGGACTCCACATCCATATCTGCCTTATCAGATTCGACAACCACGACTGTTTCGCCTTTTTCCACTTTTTCACCAGCGGATTTGACCCAAGAGACAATTTTGCCTTCGGTCATGGTGGAACTAAGAGCAGGCATAAAGACTTCGTGAATCATGGGGTGGAGTCCTGAATCGATAATCTAGGAAAAAATTAAGTCAGATTGAATTGTATCTTGAGGCAGAGAGTAGGGAGTGGGGAACAGTAGCAATGGTCAACGAAAATTAAATATCACCCCGAATTTCCTCTACTACACCATCGCGTAACAGAATTTCTACCTGCATTTTGTTAACAAGGTTATCTCCCACTCCGACGCTGAAAAAGCCCTCGACCTGTAATTGGGTAACTTCCTGACCAAGTTCTAGTATCTGCACTTGTTGGAGGTTTTGCAAACTCTGATTTTTTTGCTCTAGTAGTTCACTTTTCTTTTCATTGACTTGGAGTTGGATATTGTCAATTTGTTGCAGTGTTTGGGGACCAGGGGGTTGTAGACTCTGTTTTTGAATCTCAGCGATCGCTCGTTGCCCTTGACTATCCAGTTGTTGCAACTGACCATCAACTTGATTGATTTGAGCCTGAAGTTGCTGTTGAACTTCGTCCTTCCAGCGGTCAGTGACAACTGCCTTAATGTTAATGGGTCGCTTGAGGACTAATTGGGGTTTGGAGGCATCCATAAACTTTTGTCACACTCTATAATTGTGGGTTGGATCAGGCAAACATCCCGTTAATAATATCGTGATAGCGTTCCATCACAACGTTTCGCCGAATCTTCAATGTTTGAGTCATCATCCCATTTTCAATCGAAAACGGTGACAATATTAATTTAAAGGGACCAATGCGATCATCAGAGCGATAGCCCGGACGGTTTTGCACTTCCCGATTCAATTCTTGCCTAAACAAGTCTTGAATCAGCTTACTTTCAAGATTAATTTCTTGTGAGAGAGGAGTTTCCCCTTGTCTCCTTCGCCCCTTGTCCCCTTGTCCTTCTGCCTCCTCTGGTAGATCCAAGCGGAGATTCTGAGAGGCTGCCCATTGTTGCAATGCTTCGAGATTAGGAACAATCAAGGACCCCAGCGATCGCTGATCCTGTCCCACCAGCATAATTTGGTCAATATAAGGCGATCGCAAACAGGCATCTTCAATTGGAGTTGGCTCAATATTTTCTCCATTTGTCAACACAATCGTATCTTTCGCTCGTCCCGTCACCACCAGATCGTTTTGCTGGGTAACCCAACCGAGATCACCTGTATCAAACCAGCCTTCAGGGTCAATTGCCTTGGTAGTTGCTGCGGGATTTTGCCAGTAGCCCGGCATAATTTGCGGTCCACGAGCCATAATTAAGCCGCGCTGTTCTCTAGGTAGGGGTTGACGAGTTTCAGGATCAACAATCCGAATTTCTGTACCAGCAATCGGCTGTCCTGATGAACCACGCAAGTTATGCCAGGGACGGCGGACGTTTGTAACTGGACTTGTTTCAGTCAAGCCATAGCCTACTAATATCTCAATGCCCACAATCTCAAAAAAATTATCCAGGTGCTTTGCCAAGGAACCACCGCCACTGATCATCCGCTTCACATCGCCTGTAGCCTCACGCACCTTTTTATAAACCAACTGTTCAGCTAGAGCATGGAGAGGCAAAAGCACAATTGTTTGGATGCCACTTATTAGTCTTTGCCCCACTGGCGGATGTAAATTTTCTAAACTTAACCCCTGCATAATCCGTCGGGCATTGATATAGCGTTGACTAAAACCTAGTAGGGAGTTAACTAGTCGCTGTTTACTAGCTGGTTGTTCACGGAACTGCTTTTGCACTCCTTCGTAGATAGATTCCCACAGCCGCGGTACGCCAACCATTAACTGGGGTTTAAATTCCTTCAAGTCTTGTTTGAGGTAGCGGATATTGGTGTAAATCTGAGTGCAACCTTGGGAGAGGATGAAGTATTCACAAGTACGTTCGTAGGCGTGCCAACTGGGGAGAATACTAAGGACGCGATCGCCCTTTTGCGGTGGCAGCACTGTACCAAAAGTCTCGATTTGGTGCAGCAAATTTCCATGACTAAGCATTACACCCTTGGGTTTGCCAGAAGTTCCAGAAGTGTAAATTAGGGTAGCTAATGTCTGTCGGTTCTGATTAACAGGCTGTAGAGTATTTTTTGAGCCAAGTGCCATCAGTGCCGAAAAGTTCAGCATCTTCAAAGATTCTTCTGCCTCGGAATTTTCATCCGAAAGTAAAATTACAAACCGAATCGGTAGGCCTTCGAGGGATTCACTCAGTTTTTTTAGCGTCTTATGGTCTTCTACCACTAAAGCTGTGCTGCCGCTATCTGCAAGGATAAATAGCAGTTCTTCTCGTTCTGCTTGGGCGCTACGCACGATATCAACCGCCCCAGTCATCATAATTCCCTGATCTGCAATCATCCAGCGAGGGCTATTGTCAGCAATCAATGCTATTCTTTCACCCGCTTGCACTCCCAACGTCTGCAACCCACTTGCAAACAGCTGAATCTGTTGGTACATCTGAGCATAGGTAATAACGACCTCTGGCTTGGCATGAGGATCTTTAAGTGCAATTATTTGAGCAAATCGCTTTTGTGCCAAAGACCATATTTCGGGCATTGACTGCACTGAGGAGTAATCCGCCATCCGCTTTAAGTTACGGCGCTCTGGTTCACTCAGGTTAAAGGGCATCTTGGAGGCAGGGGAGTTTTGCAACATAACTCAATCGCCTGAATCAATTAGTTTTGTTTACAGAATACTCTGCTGTTGGCAGCAAATAGCCACTTAGTAGAAATAGAATTGTTTTTATCTGCTTAAAGCCTACCGCTTCCAATCAAATTTATCTAACGCCTAAATATTCCCAAATCTGCTTCAGCGAGTGACGACCAACTACTATCCGATTAAATTAAGTACAAGTTCCAAATAGTAAGCCAAGACTTAAGCTGCTGTTGCCAGTATGCAGGAGCGCATATAGTTTAGCTAAGTCTTGGCATAATCCTTGCCCCATATTCAACTTCAGTAGGGCTACAACGATCTTACTGCTTACGGCTAGTTCACGAAAAAGGCACTCTTGGCAGGGGAGCAGAGGGGCTGTTCTTGGCAGCAGAAAATACAAGAACGCACTCCGGGGTTGAAGCCCCTGAATTCAAACACGAGAGAAGAAAGAAAAATTGGTTCGAGACTGCAATAAGAGCGAGAACCAAAACGTCCGCCATTCTCCTAAAGTTTGACTCTCTTGTGCGTGTGGCGGCTCCGCCTTAATTGAATCCCCTGCTTTTAAGTATGGGGGTTCTCCCCCTGCTCCCCTGCTCCCCTGCTCCCCTGCTCCCCTGCTTTTCCTTCACAGTGAACGTTGCCTGTTAAGTCGTTCCGCCAGCGCTAGTTGCCGTGATGCTCGTTGTCGTTGTGGTCTCTACTGCGCTCGTGCTAACCGTAAAGGCGACACTGGTTGCGCCCGCAGCACCATTATAATTGCGGTACTTGGGCAATAGGATTGCTACTGACCAAAGCAAGCGTTATCCCATATACGGGTTCAGCGACTGTGCTACCGTCTTGGACGCTTACTGGGCTTAAGCTTAGTGGTAACACTAGTGTTGGGTTCGGACAGCGCTTCGCCCACAGCAGTCAGTTTGAACACGTAATCGCCGCCGCCGTAAAAGCCTAAGAGACTCCGACCACTTGTAACATTGACAATATATTTTCCTGAGAAGTTGGCTGGCAGGTCAAGCTTGTTTGTACCCACTACCGAGGCTACGGACGTATAGTTTCCAGTACCATTATCACTGAATACAACCAACTGCAAGTCATTGGGAGCCTCAAAGTTGAGGATCTCGACATGGTAAGTCTTACCCCTCTCACCCCTAAATTCTATATAGTCACCGTCATAAAAACCACACAGGCTCCGTTTAAGTTGCGCTGGCACAGGGACAGTCGTGCCAGGGAGCGTAAGTGACTCGAACTGCGTTTCATCTGGGTCAGTACAACCATCAGCCCAAGCTTGTTGCACAGGAGCAACCGCTATTCCCACACTTACTAGGAAGAGTGTAAACAACTGTAGTATACGCCTCGTCGTGCCTATGTTAACCATCATCCATAGTGTGCTGACTTTCATGAGATACTCCTTTTGCAGTACGTCATAGCACACTACTTGATAAATATGAATATTCAATGAATGCGCCTTCAAATATATTTGAGGTGGGATAGAGGTTGTAGATACGACGGCTATAAGACGAAGGCAAAATGGACGTGCTGGAAATTCGTGCCTACCCCTTATGTTTATTTTTATACTCAAGTAATTGCGATATTAATGTGCCGCCCTTTTAAACTTTATTTTCTCGTTGCCAGCGTCCGCGCACTAGTCGAATTTCGTCATAAGAATAACCCTCGCCTAAATATTCCCGAATCTGGTTAAGCGAGTGACTACCAACTACTAAAAGAGCTTCAGAAATCTTTTGTTGACGATGTGGGGGAACTAACTGATTTAAATCTACAGGTTGATTCATTTCCACTAAGTCCGAGAGGTGACGGATGATTGTGGTAGGGCGAATATTGCGTTTTTGGGCAATTTCTGCGACGCTTAGTCCTTGTCGATGTAACTGTAGAGTAAATAATTGCGTGTCTGAAGGAAAGATGGCGCTTGATCCCGCTCCAGACGCAGGAATCGCAGCTACAGAATTTGTTGGCATTGGCAACTGATGTTCTTGGCAATAAGCCTTAATTTCAGCTAAGAATTTATCGCCGTACTGATTTAGTTTGTGACTGCCCACGCCTGAAAGTTTGCCAAACTCAGTTAAGGTTTGGGGTTGCGCTTGCGCCATCAACTTTAACGTAGAATCTGCAAATACTACATAAGGCGGTACTGATTGTTCGTCAGCTAGCTGTTTACGTAAAAGTCGCAACCTCTGAAACAGTATTTCTACTTCAGATGTTCTTAATTCTTTGTCTTCCAACTCTGGCTTGGGCGCAGCAGTCACAGCAATAAAAACAGTACGCTGTCGCCGCATTACTTCCCAACTTAGGGCATTGAGCTTTAAGACTGAATAACCATCGGTAGTTTGATCAAGTAAACCTTGATGCAAGAGCGATCGCCCCAGCATCCGCCAATCCTCCGCACTTTTATCTTTACCAATGCCGTAAGTCGAAAGCTTCTGGTGGTTGTATTGCAAAATCTTCTGATTCTTTGAGCCACGCAGCACATCAATAATATGATTCATCCCGAATCTTTCTTGGCAACGCGCTACACAGGAGAGAAACTTCATCGCCTCAATCGTGCAATCTGCAACTGGTTTCGGGTAATTGCAGTTATCACAATTGCCACAATTACCGCCAAAACGTTCCCCAAAATAACCTAGCTGAATCGTGCGGCGACAATCTGTGCCTTCAGCATAATCGAGTACCTGACGCAACTGTTGACGCGCAATCCGCTGTTCTTGAGGATCGGATTTTTGCTCGATCAGGTACTCAATTGTTTTAATGTCACCGTAGCTGAAAAATAGCGTACAACGTGCTGGTTCCCCATCTCGTCCCGCACGTCCCGATTCTTGATAATAGCTTTCCAGGCTGCGGGGTAAGTCGTAATGAACTACAAAGCGCACATCAGGCTTATTAATGCCCATGCCAAAGGCGATTGTTGCTACCATTACTCGAACATCATCTCGAATAAAACGAGTTTGATTCTCTGTTCGTTCCTCGTCACTCAATCCCGCATGGTACGGCAATGCTGCAACCCCATCTTGTTGTAACTTGAGCGTGATTTCATTAACTTTGCGACGACTAAGGCAATAAACAATGCCTGAACCTTCTGCTTGAATTAATTGCAGTAGCTGGCTATAGCTTTGTTTCTGCTTCGGCTGAATTTCGTAGTAAAGGTTAGGG
This sequence comes from Chroococcidiopsidaceae cyanobacterium YX2bin18, assembly GCA_030446505.1. GTDB lineage: Bacteria > Cyanobacteriota > Cyanobacteriia > Cyanobacteriales > Chroococcidiopsidaceae > JAHHHE01. The sequence goes on from JAUJND010000001.1 coordinate 130,226, forward strand.
CGGTTGAAACTGGCGACGTGGATGCTGGGTTTTGCCAAAGCCAACTGTTGGATAATGTCTTGACGGACGCGAGCGGTAGCTGTAGCGGTCAGTGCTAATGTGGGAATACCAGGATAGCGTTGGCGTAATTGCTTGAGTTGGCGATATTCTGGGCGAAAGTCGTGTCCCCATTCAGAGACACAATGCGCTTCATCAATTGCAAAGGCAGAAATACCAATTTCGTGCTGCACTAAAGTTAAAAAAGGTAAAAATCTCTCACTTAGCAAGCGTTCTGGGGCAACGTAGAGTAGTTTTACTTTACCTTTAAGGATTGCTTCTTCGCGCGATCGCACTTGATGCGAATTGAGACTACTGTTGAGAAATGTCGCTCCAATTCCGTTATCCCGCAATGCTTCTACTTGATCTTGCATTAACGCTATCAGTGGCGATACGACTACAGTTAGCCCAGGCTTCAACAGTGCTGGCAGTTGAAAACACAAGGATTTGCCCCCACCAGTGGGCATAATAATCAGTAAATCTTGGTTTTGGAGTGCTTGTTCAATAATCTGCCGCTGTCCAGGACGAAAGCTGTCGTAGCCAAAATAATGTTTAAGTGCAGGTTCTAAAGAGTGCAGCTGGGGCATGATTGGCGGAATTTTCTATCTCTGCTGTCTGTATTTTCGCCTGATAATGATATTTGGATCTTTATAATCAAAGAAACATATGCCGAAAGCAATCTGGAATGGCGCTGTGATCGCCGAAAGCGATCGCACTGAAGTTGTGGAAAATAATCATTACTTCCCGGCTGATGCAATTAACCGCGAATATTTCAAAGACAGCAACACACACACAACTTGTCCCTGGAAAGGTGTCGCCAGTTACTACAGCATTGAAGTCGATGGGCAAGTGAACAAGGATGCCGCCTGGTACTATCCCACTGCCAAGGACAAGGCGAAAAATATTGAGGGCTATGTCGCGTTTTGGAAGGGGGTAAAAGTCGAATCTTAGTCGGATTCTTGAAGTTGAGTTTCGTCCGAGGTTAGGGAAAGAGGCGATCGCGTTTTATCCTCTGACGTGATCGCCTTTACTATCAACCTGTGCAAAGCGCGTAGGCGTTCGCCCTTGGCGTTCCCGAAGGGTAGCCCGCCGCAGGCATCGCTACACATATTACTTGTGCGTGTTTATCCAGTTCTTGCTATGATAGTCAAGCTAATATGCGGATGTGGCGGAATTGGCAGACGCGCTAGATTTAGGTTCTAGTACCGCAAGGTGTGAAGGTTCAAGTCCTTTCATCCGCATTAAGACAGTAGACTTCTTGCAAAAACTCTCCGATTTACTCTCAGTCCGCGTAGGCAGACTTTGTTTGTTTAGCCGTAATTATAATCGCGCTTGTATTTTCGCAAGAAGTCTCGTCAACGACGGGGTATTAATAAGCCGCAGCTTTCCCCGCAGATTTGCGACTATCATTAGCACCGTAGAGCGCTTCAGTTTTAGGGTCTACAAAAATAGACTCGGCTGCACCCCAAGTCAAGAACGGAGTAACCCTGTATCCCATCTCCCACAATTCTTGGACGACAGGAGATTTAAGGGCGTATGGCTCGGTAATTACTAAATTGGGTAGTCCCTGATAATGAATCCGGGGAGCATTTACAGCTTCATTAATGTTCATGTCATAGTCAATTATGTTAATTAGGACTTGGAGAACAGTCGTCGGAATTGTTGACCCTCCAGGCCTACCCGTTACAATCAGGACTTTGCCGTTTTTGATAACAATAGTAGGTGTCATTGAACTGAGCGGGCGTTTACCTGGTTGAATGATATTGGCACTTCCTTGTACCAAGCCGAAGTTGTTAGGCACTCCTAGTGAAACAGTAAAATCATCCATTTCATTGTTGAGGAAGAAACCACTATTACCTGCAATTACTCCCGCACCAAAGTAAGAATTGATTGTATAAGTTACAGCTACGGCATTCCCATAACGGTCAAGAACAGAATAGTGGGTAGTGTTGGTTCCTTCATGGGATGTAATACTGTAGAGATCCTTTGAAGGAGTGGCACATAGTTTAGGGATTTTCTGTCGAATTTGGGCTGCGTAATCTTTTGATAGGAGTCGTTCAACAGGATTCTTCACAAAGTCTGGATCGCCCAAGTAGGTGTTGCGGTCGCGATAAGCATATAGCATTGCAGACAGGGTTAAATGGAGGCTGGCTTTGGAGCGCAAGCCTAGTTGTTTAAGCGGATAGCCTTCTAAAATATTGAGCATCTGGCATAGCGTAATACTACCTCCAGGTGGTGGTGCCGAAATTACCTCATATCCTCGATAGTTGCAGCCTATTGGCTGAGTTCGAGTAATTGTGTAATTGGCAAAATCCGCAGAAGTGAGAATACCACCGTTTTCCTGACTAGCTTTAACAATTTTTTGGGTGATTGCTCCTTTGTAAAAAGCATTTGTCCCAAGGCTTGAGATCAGTTGTAGAGTTTGAGCTAAGTTTTTCTGCACCAAGCGATCGCCCACTTGATAACTTTTACCGTTTTTTAAGAAAATGCTGGCGACGTTAGGCTGGGTCTTAAACTTTTTAGTTCCAGTATTTAAGATATCAACATCTCCTTGCTGCAATCCAAAACCACCAGAGGCAAGCTTAATTGCAGGAGCCATTACCTGTACGCGAGTCATAGTTCCATACTCAGCCAGAGCTTTATCTAGTCCCATGACTGTTCCAGGAACTCCAACTGCAAGATAACCTTTGGTACTCAGACCAGAGATCACTTTACCTTGCTTGTCCAAGTACATATTTTGAGTAGCAGCTAAAGGTGCTTTTTCACGGAAGTTAATAAAAGTATCTTTACCATTAGCGAGGTGGATCAACATGAAACCACCTCCACCAATGTTGCCGCAGCAAGGGTTAGTCACAGCTAGGGCATAGCCTACAGCTACTGCCGCATCAACTGCGTTGCCACCATTTTGAAGAATTTGCAACCCTATCTTAGAGGCTAGGTGTTGTGAGGTAACAACAATGCCATTCTTGCCTGATACAGGGAGGAGGAAGCTGACGCAGTTTTGTTGCAGCTTTTTGCGTCTGAGTTTTGCATCCCAGCCAACTTAAGGCGTTATAAAGATAAGTCAAGGGATGGTAGATACTGCTGGACACAGCCATATCCAGACCAACAAGACCAATTAATGTACAGCCAATTGTTAAAACTGATATGCATCTCAACTTTTTTTTTGTTTTTTCATTTTTAATTCTGGTGGAAGCTTTGTTTTATCCAATCAACTTCGGAGCAGAATCGTAAATTGACATCTTGCATCTGAGGAAGGTTCAACTCTGAGCAACCTAGATCCACGAGGAGAACCACATCCGCAATCTGTAACTCTCAGGAGATAGAGGCAAACCTAAATAGATCGGCATCCAGAAGACAAACGCTAGCAAGATGAGAAAGATAATTGTGACACCAAGCACTCGATATTCGTGGCGGTAACTATGCAGACACTTGTCAACTAAAAGCGCGATCGCTAACCCGGAAAAGACTGAAGCACCCATGTAGTGGTACAGAAATGTACAGCGAGTTACCTCACCCAAGGCAGCAAATTAGCTAGCCAGTTAATCACCAGGTAAAGGATAATCCAGGTATCAGCAGCAAGCGATCGCTGCCGATTGCCGATTAACCAAGCAACTAGCCTTTGAGCTAGTATCCCCAATAAAAGCAAGATGGCAGCAGTTGACAGCCACCACAGAGCCGGATTTGATCGCGTGGACATCATAAATCACTTTCCCTGTACCAGCAGGCAGTGGCGGTCCCATAACGGGCAATGGTTCAGTGGCACTTTGAGCCGTCTGGTAAAAAGTACGCCACTGGTCGAATCATCAATAGCCAGGTGTACCAGTTAGAACAGTAACGATGCACATTAGAACCACTACCAATTCTTTGGTGATACTCCAAAATTTGTTTGTGTACCTCCCAAAATCCGGGGATTGGGTTGAGCTTAAGGTGAGGAATCCATTGAATGCTATAGACTACAGCCGGGATAATCGCTAAATAAAACAGAACGTGCCAAATATTTAGCTGCGTCAAATTTTGCAAGCAATGCATCCTCACTGGCTGAGGCGGTTAGGGTATGAGTATCGATGCACCCACCTAATGAGCCAAGCTGCGCTCCAAATTAGATAGGCACCCAATAGAAACCACAAGCCATTCCACTTGATGGTGCAGCCAGAAGCACCGAATCCAATGCCAGTAAGAATTAACCAGAAGCTGCGTTGCCTTCCTCCCCGTTCTAAGGCAAGTAACAAAACCATTGCCCTAGTAGCCCAAAGATAACTAGATAGACATTATTCAGGGCATAGCGAGACTCTACCAGAAACAAGCCATCAGCCGCCGCAAACAAAGCAGCGATCAAGGCATAGCTGCGACGGTGACTTAGTTGGTAGGCAATTCCTGCTACAACCAAGGGAATAAAAGAGCCAGTTAGAGCATTTAGCCAACGGTAACTCCAGGTGGAACGCATCGAACCTGTGAGACTATTTACCGCATCCTGCCCAAAGGGAAGGTGACTGCCAAGCCAGATGGCGATCGCAATTATGTATTTACTTAGGGGTGGATGACCGTCGAAGAAAGGAGTACGAGTCAAATAGTTATTAGCAAATTTGGCGTAGTAAACCTCATCAAACACCAGGGTATTAAATCGGCTCAATCCCCAAAACCGCAAGCTAACTGAGAGGAGGAATACAGCAGCTATCCCCATCGAGAACCAAGGGAAGCGCTGATTGAGAAGCTTTTTGGATAAGGACATAAAACTACACTCGCAGGTTTTTTAATAGACTACCTGTAGTAGCATCATCCCAAAAGTTATAAGTTTAGTGCAGACTGGCTAGATGTGAAGGAAGAGAACAAGGGGACAAGGAGATGGAGGGACAAAGGGAAACCCCATAGATAAATCTAGGGGCTTCAGACCATTAAATACAAAGGAGGTTTTTCTCTTTTTCCCCTTGTCCCCTTGTCTCCCCCTCCCCAAGTCCTCTTCGGTGGAGTCAGACTTTTCTAAAACGAACCAGAGCAACTCCTGTAATTGCAGCGACTACAACCCATGCCAAGGTCAAACCTACCAACTCACTGAGAAATAGGTGCGATTTGAGACGCAAAATTCCACCCACGCTCCAGCCTATAGCCAGCCCTACACCCCAACCCAAAGCGCTCGTCAATATCCACGTCCAAGCTTTTTTACCTGCTGTCTGAGGATAAACCATTGTCCTACTCCAATCAAAGCTCCTACCAGTGAACCGTCTAGGAGTCCAAACGTCGCTCTGATTTCAATATTCAAGGTTCTAGTGCCACCCAGCCTATAGCACCAACACTGCCCCCAATTAAGCTCCAGCTAATAAGACTCGCTAATACCCACCCAGCTATTGAAACTCGCGGTTTAAGAAGCATTCCTTGTACCAATCCAATCACAGCTCCGCCTATAGCACCTGACATTGCTCCGACATTGGGTCTCTCACTAATTTCAACCAAGCACAAACTCACCAAAAACCCCAGAATAGTGAATAACACCCACTGGAACCAGAACATACGGATCATTTTTGCGGATTGTACAGGTGGATAATACTGCATCTTTGCTAGCACTTGCGGTGTGAACACAGGTGTTGGTATTTTTTAGCTGGTATCTAGGGCAAGCTAATAGATCCTATGCTGGTGGAACTGACTTAGGCAAAGTCTTTGTTGGTGTAGCGCTTGCGGGGAAAAGTGTTTTGAATGCTCCTCGACGCTCCTGGGGAGACTCTGGAGCGATATAACCCCATAAGCTCTCCCAATAAAAGAAAGATACCCCCAGCAAAACCGCGATCGCGCACTAACTGAACCTGCTGCTGGATCTGCTTAATTTCAACAGGACGACTCCATAAACCCGATAATATCCCTACACTTACTGGAATCCGGCGACGCGCCATTTGAACTGCTGGTTGTGACAATTCAGCTAAGAAAGTTTTCAAGTCATCCCGATACACCTGCAATATCAACTCCTCCACTAAACCACGTTGCACCCAAGTCTGCCAGTCTTGAGATAGGCATTGTAGGCAAAAAAATGTGAGTTGGGAGACAGGGAAACCAGGCAGTCAGGTTTGACGGCTTTGATAGCTTGGAATAGCCGCTGCATCAGATCGGTAATCTTATCAGCTCTCCAACGCATCCATTCAGTATCCTTGTAATTAGTAGGAGGACTTTTACCCCCGTGTTCTTGCTGATAAAGCTGCACTGTGAAAGGGTCGTAACCAAGCTCAACAGGCAAGCCAAAGTGATCGTCTAATTGAATACCAGCCACATTGTACTGAGTCACAACTTCAACAATCAAATTAATGATGAACTGCTGCACTTCTGGGTGTAGCGGGTTGAGCCAAACTGCTTTACTGACTCGGTTACTGATGAATTGTGGAATTTCTGGAGAGGGCTGAACCTTTGTTGGTTCGAGCTTTGTTCAAGACTATCTACCCTCAAGGTCTTGGTACTGTCGCGGCGAAATGTAATCCAGTCGGGATGGCGTTTTGCCAGTTTTGAACCCGCAGGAGCCATAAAGCCATACTCAAACCAAGGGATAACCCTAAGCCGCTGTTGTTGCCCTTGCTTGACTATTTCAGCCAAGACATCACGCCCCAACCGTAGCACACGCAACCATGAATCTTGAGAGCGCCCAGTAACGCCTTTCGCTACAGAACTGGGGTAAAAAGTCTGACCCCGGTTCCAGACTACGGGATATACAGTATTAAAGTTCAGTTGAGACATTTGGTGCAGCGCTCGGTTTGACTCCCCAAGGGGTAAATAAAACTGCACTACTAACATTAGTTAGCCAAACGCCGCGTAACTCAGTTAATGTCGGGGTAGATGGAGTTACTACAACCTGGAGATTTAAGAGCAAGATCGCTAATCCCAGGCACAGAGGTAAATGAACCAATTTTGGGTTCTGTTCATTCAGTCTGAGCAACTTCCACTATCGTCTGCATTGCCGCTTCCACCTTAACGATTTCTAAGATAGTCTTGAGAACTGAATCGGGATTCAGGCTGATTGAGTCAATCCCCTGTTCAACTAAAAACTGGGCAAATTCAGGATAGTCGCTGGGTGCTTGACCACAAATGCCGATTTTGCGTTCGCACTGTTTTAGCCGCGGCGATCGCGTCTTGAATTTCTGTAGGAAATGGCGTATTAAGAACCAACGACCGAGCTTACTTCCTTGCCGCAAGTTGTTGACATCTTCTACATTTAGAGCAGAAAACAGCGATGCCTGCGGCGGGCGAAGCCATAGCAGCTTTACTTCTAACCCGATGCCTGGATGTGAAGTAGCGATAAGCATAAGCGGTAGTAGCAAACCCATTAGGAACGCTTACTCCTAGTGGAGTAAGTTGTTGAATCATTTCTCCTAAAGAAGCATTTTTACCCCCAACTAGGGGAATATTGTTAATCTAACTTCGTTAAACCAGAGAATCAGCGATCGCTCTTTGGAGGACTGGGAAGACTTTGCTTGAGTCGCTTTAACCATAATTTCCTCCTTTTTGTTTCTAGGTAGCGATCGCTGCTTTCAAACGTTTATCACAGTAATTACTAATCCTTCCCATAGACTAGATTACCGATGTTTATTAACTATTCTCCCCTGCAACCCTGCATACTTCTAGATGTAACTTGCTAAATCTACAAGCCGATTAGTGTAGTCCCACTCGTTGTCATAGTATGCCAGCACTTTGACAAAATTATCAGCAAGAACGCTGGTTGAGGGAAGATTTACAATTTCGCTGCTAACTAGACCGCAGCCAAGTACCAGAATTAGGGGTGAACTTGGTTGAGCAGGCTATGTAGTTTTTCTCCTTCGATTACCTCTGTCTCCAGAAGTTGGGTAGCAATCGTTTCTAACAAGTCTTGGTTTTGCCGCAAAATATCTAAGGCTTGCTGATGGGCAGTTTCTACAATTCCCTTTACCTCAGCGTCGATGGCTTCTGCTGTTTGTTCACTCAGCATCCGGCGGGGATTAGTACCTTCATTCCCCAGGAACATCGCTTGCTGTCCCTGTTGGTAAGCTAAAGGTCCCAAGATTTTACTCATGCCGTAGGTCGTCACCATCCGCTCCGCCAAGTCAGTGGCTCGCTGTAAGTCATTGGAGGCACCAGTTGTGATGCTGCCAAACACAATCTCTTCTGCTGAACGCCCACCCAGTAGCGTTGCAATCTGACCCCGGAGTTCAGCTTCATCCATCAAGAATCGGTCTTCAGTCGGCAGTTGTAAAGTGTACCCTAACGCTGCCATCCCACGTGGCACAATCGAAATCTTCTCGACCCGACCACCCCCTGGCATTGAATAGCCGACAATAGCATGACCAACTTCGTGGTAAGCAACAATCTTTTTCTCTTTGTCATTGAGGACGCGGCTTTTCTTCTCTAAACCAGCAACGACTCGTTCGATGGCTTCAGCAAAGTCTGCTTGTGCCACAGCTTCACGCCGACTACGAGCAGCCAATAGTGCTGCTTCATTCACTAGATTTGCTAGATCCGCACCAGCAAAACCAGGGGTACGAGTAGCGATCGCCTTTAAGTCTACATCAGCACCTAGCTTGACTTTCTGGGCATGGATTTCGAGAATGGCTTTACGCCCCGATAAATCAGGACGATCTACTAGCACTTGGCGATCAAAACGCCCAGGACGTAATAGCGCCGCATCCAAACTTTCGGGGCGGTTAGTTGCAGCCAGAACAATCACCGTCGCATCGCCGACAGCAAAACCATCCATCTCAGTCAACAGCTGGTTGAGCGTCTGTTCTCGCTCATCGTTACCACCGTAGAAACCGCTGCTACGGGACTTGCCGATCGCATCCAGTTCGTCGATAAAAATAATGCAGGGAGCCTGCTTCTTCGCCTGTTCAAACAAATCGCGTACTCGTGCTGCACCCGCACCAACAAATAATTCCACAAACTCGGAGCCGGAGATGCTGAAAAACGACACCCCAGCTTCCCCAGCCACAGCTTTAGCTAATAAAGTCTTACCCGTACCAGGAGGACCTACCAACAGCACGCCCTTGGGAATTCGCGCCCCAATTTGGGTAAAACGCTCTGGAGTTTTCAGAAACTCAACAATCTCGACCAATTCAGTTTTTGCCTCTTCAACTCCTGCCACATCCTTGAAAGTTGTTTTGGCTGACTCTCCCTCTACATAAACCTTAGCTTTGCTCTTGGTAATTGAGAGGGCTCCTTGGGGACCGCCGATTCCACCGCGCCCGATGAAAAACTGATAAATGGCAACAAATATCAACGGGGGTACAACCCAGCCTAATAGACTCGTGAACCAGCCATTCTTAGGTGGCGGAGTAGCTGCAAACTCAACTCCTTTTGCCTCTAGTAATCTGGGCAACTCTAGATCAAAAATTGGTGTGGTAGCAAGCACTTGCCCAGGCTTACCATCTTCTCCTTTGAGTTGGTATTGGATCTGATTTTGACCTACGGAAGCAGCAACGACCTGCTGTGCTTCCACCTGATGGATGAACAGGCTATAGGGAACTTGAGGAATCTGCGGACCAAACAAACGGGGTAAAAATAAATTTGCTAGCAGGAACAAACCCGATAGCAATAACAAAACATTGCCAACCTGGCGAGAGCGAGGGGGGCGGGGCTGGTCTTTAATTGGCATAGATATCAGTAATTCTTCAAGTTAAAGCAGTTTTTTCAGTCTCAGGAGCTTCAGTTAGCACCTTCTGTTCAATTGCGACGACTAAAGTAAAGTCCTATAGCGTTTCCAACCAACCAAACACTTGCTACAAGTGTCACAACCTTACCAGTCCTTACTGCCAAAGAATCATCGGCAATAGATTTCTGGTCTTGTTCACCTTGTCTTTGAGCAAGTGCAATCCAATCAGCAGGAATCGCCAAGTCCGATTACAAGAAACTAATTAATTGAGTTGCCTTCTTAGATTGCATAAACATTCTTCTAGCTATCTGTAAACTAATGTAACGCTTTATGTAAAGTTTTGCATTAATTTCTCAGAATTAGGCAGTCTGGAGGCAGCAGTTTAGACTTAAGGCTATTCACTTCTGCACTAAACGTGCTTGGGCACCGTCACGAATGAGTGGGATTCTGGAATAAATATAAGCCCTTACATCGCAGACTTCTTCAACATTAAGCTGCTCTTTGTCTGCAAGCTGTATCAGTAACTGTTGCAATAACTCCGCATCAC